>CANQMZ010000008.1 GCA_947625105.1 uncultured Parasutterella sp. | reverse complement strand
TTTTTTTGTTATCATTGTAGCCTATTATTAATAATAGGCTACAATAATGTATATCGATTACGTACCCTCAGCCGGTGGGATCACCTATGCAAAAGTGATGGAGTCTTTCAGAGATAGACAAAGTAGAGTTCGCAAACGAGCCATTCTCTATCTCGGTAGAGTGATTGATGCCGAAAAAAGAATATTCAGGAATAAAACAGACGGCGTTTTTCATCTTTCTGAAGACTTGAAGACTAAGATTCCGACAGCCGCCGATCTCGTCGTGGACATCAAAAGAAAAAACAGCAAAGACCCCGAACGACTTTTAGACTTTGGAGATTCGTTTTTTCTGAACGCCTTTCTAGAGCAATACGGTTTTTTAGAACTTGCAAAGTCCCTTCCTTACGGTAACTCAGATTCCATTTGTGCCCTGCTTCACTTTTACGTGCTGACAAAGAAAGCCAATTCCCATGCTCGGTTATGGATGCAGGGTAATTATTGCTCCATTCTCTACCCCAAAGCCAATCTAACGTCTCAAAGAATTAGCGATATTCTTGAGGCAGTAGGAACAGAGTCAAGTTATCAAAACTTTTTTCGCAACTATCTTGATGTGGTACCGCAACGCGGAACTGAGCGTAAAGCCGCCACGATCGACGAGTCATTGAGCTATTCCGATGGTATTCTTATTGACAGTACCGGACTGCCAAACTCCATTCGCTTTCCCATCACTGCCGTCAGCAATCACAATGGCGCAATTAGCGAGGAGGTGCGTCTGATTTATGTCACCCAGCAGTCAAGTGGTCGTCCTCTTTACATGCGTTATGTTCCAGGCAATGTTATTGATGCCAGTACACTTGTTGCCACCATGGCGGAATTAAAGGCATTGCATATCAAGACACGGTTCGTCATATTGGATGCCGGTTACGTAACTGAAAACAATTTGAAAACCCTTGCTCAATCCAAGGTCAGTTTTCTTTCCAGACTCCCTGAAAACAGAAAACTCTTTAAAAATACCGTTTCCCAAAACCGGGCACTCCTTGAACAGGAGTCTAACCTTTGCCGTTACAACCAAAGGTTGGTTTACATCAAAAGAATCAAAACCGAAATTATTCCAGAGGTTGACGGTTACCTATATCTTGGCTTGGATATAGCCGAAAGATATGCACAAATAAGGAGGTTGGGGAAGATAGCTAATGAAGATAACCTCTCCATGACCCAAATCAATGAGCGAATGAAAAATCAGGGAATATTTTGCTTGGTCTCCTCTCGCAAAATTGCTGTTGATAAGGTGCTTCCTCTGTATTACACCCGGCAGGCTATTGAACAGATATTTGATATTGGCAAGGGATTCGCTTCCTTCGTTCCTCTGCACGTTCAAAAGGAAACCACTTTCAGAGGTCATTTACTCTTCACGTTTTTGGCTGCCGCTATTCTTAAGGAGATCCAATGTAAAGCCAATGAAATGAACCTTGATATTGATTCTTTATTTGAATGCTTGCACAATCAAAAATGCAAAGTGTTTCCCTCAGTGACCATCCCCCAGGAAAAAAACAAAGAGCAAAATCAAATTTACGATAAATTCAACATCAAAGTTCCAACCACAATCTCCAAAGGCTTGTAGCCTAAAAAACACGGCGGGAACTCAGGTTTAAGCGTTTGGCAGACGCATGGCGGTTTCTTTTTCTAACGTGGTTTGTTTCATGTCAACTCCAGATGACAATTTTGTCTCTGACTCGTTTTGGGCCAAATGTAGGCTTCGACATCAACTCGAAATAAGAAGAGAGATCAAAACAAAAAGTGGTAGATCGTTATCTTTATGTTCTTACCCAATCCCTCCATTTCTTGTATTATCCCTCTTCCTTAAATGAGTCAGGTGCAAATAATGACAACATTCGCTATTGGGGACATTCATGGTTGTTTACCTTCCCTTGAAGAGTTACTGAGGCAAATTCCTACGGATGCCAAATTGCTTTTCATTGGCGATATTGTTAATCGAGGCCCCCAGTCTCTTGCCACAATTAGAAAAGTTATGTCTTTCGGGAAAAGGGCTGAATGCTTATTAGGAAACCATGAAATCCATTTAATGGCTGTCTATGCCGGTAAAAGAGCCTTGGGCAAAGGAGATACGATTCAAGAAGTCTTGGATGCCCCTGACTGTGACGAGATCATTGAATGGTTAAGACATAGACCGATGGCGCTTTTTAAACATAACTACCTGATGGTACATGCCGCATGCGACTGGCGCTGGAGCCTTGATGACACACTGAAGTACGCTCGAAAAGTGGAAAAATTTTTCCGTAGTGATAAGTGGCGGGACGAGATAGGGGAAATCTTTGGCCGGCAGCAGTGGGATAAGTCTCTCAAAGGGAAAAAGAAGTTGCGAGCCATTGTCAATGTTTTAACGAGAACTCGATTTTTAAATCCAGATGGCTCAATGGATTTCAAACAAAAATGGTCTCCTTCAGAAACACCAAAAGAGTACATCCCCTGGTTTGAGTATCCAGGAAGAAAAACTGCCGACACCAAAATCGTCTTTGGGCATTGGTCAACATTGGGCTCGACTAGTTGGCCAAACATCTTTCCTTTAGATACAGGATGTCTCTGGGGTGGAAAATTGACTGCGCTCAGACTTAATAAGCACCCAATGTATCTGTCGGTTAAAGCGCCGTTGTATGTAAAGCCTTGGTAATATTCCGCAGATACCAATACTTATAAGAAGAAAGTCGGAGAGGCAGAATAAACTAAAATTCAACCTTTCTATCGTTAACCTAACGCCACCGGATATAAACCGTGAACGCGAAAAAAATTTATATCAAAACATTTGGTTGCCAGATGAATGAGTATGACTCTGGCAAAATCGCTGACATTGCCTGCCAAGGAGCGGATTACGAAAAAACCGACAAGATTGATGAAGCGGATCTTATCGTCTTTAACACCTGTTCCATCCGAGAAAAAGCGCAGGAGAAAGTTTACTCTGATCTCGGACGAGCCCGGGAACTGAAGAAAGAGAAGCCGGATTTAAAGATCGCTGTTGGCGGCTGTGTCGCTAGCCAGGAAGGAGAGGCCATTATTCGGAGGGCTCCTTACGTAGATATCGTCTTTGGTCCTCAGACGCTGCACCGATTACCGCAACTCCTGCGCGATAGGGAAAAGTTCCATAGGCCTCAAGTGGATATCAGTTTCCCAGAGATAGAAAAGTTCGATCATTTGCCTAGACCGCAAGCCGGCAACGCCGCTCAGTTTGTTTCCATCATGGAAGGTTGCAGCAAGTATTGTTCGTATTGTGTTGTCCCTTACACGAGAGGAGAAGAATTCTCTAGACCGATGAAAGACGTTTTATTGGAGGTCATGGCATTAGCCGACCAAGGCGTAAAAGAAGTTACTTTGCTCGGTCAGAACGTTAATGCTTACAGGGGCGAAGGACCGGACGGCGAGCCAGTGGATTTTGCCCTCCTTCTTGAATATGTCTCTCAAATTGAGGGTATAGAACGAATTCGTTACACAACCTCTCATCCGAAGGAATTTACTAAGCGCCTCATAGAGGTTTACCGAAAAATTCCTATTCTGGCTAACCACGTGCATCTTCCAGTTCAGTCGGGAAGCGATCGGATTTTGGCAGCAATGAAACGTGGGTATACGGTCTTGGAGTACAAATCCATTGTCCGGAAACTGCGGGCAATCCGTCCGGATATTAGTATTTCGACAGATTTCATCGTGGGTTTTCCGGGAGAAACCGAAGAGGATTTTCAACGTACGATGGATTTAATTGAAGAATTAAAGTTTGATGCAAGCTTCTCCTTTGTTTATTCGAGACGTCCCGGGACTCCGGCAGCCGAGATGCAAGATACGACACCTCAAGAGGTCAAGCTTCAAAGATTGCAGCATCTGCAGGAAGTTAATAACGCTCAGGCTTATGAAATCTCAAAAGCAATGCTGGGATCAATACAAAGATGTTTGGTCACTGGAAAGGCAAAAAAAGGAAGGGACGAGCTTAGCGCAAGGACGGACAACAATCGTGTGGTTACTTTCGAGGGACCGGATTCACTTTTGGGACAAATGGTGGACTTGAGAATAACAAAGGTGTTTCCTCATACCCTCGGAGGCGAGGTACTGTAATGAAGAAAGCGGAAAAAAGCAGTAGCGGCAAAAGAGTTCTTTCTCTCGAATTAAACAACAGCGATTTAGCCAGTTTAGTAGGACCGATGGATGCCAATCTAACGCAGATTGAAACAGCGCTCGATGTTGATATTTCACGTAAAGGCACTCGGTTTGAAATTAGCGGCGAACTCCCGCAAATTAAAAAGGCGGTGCGAGCTCTGACGGATCTTGCTTCCGTGGCTCAAAACAAAAAAACAGAGCTTACTGCCGAAGATATCCAGTTGTACCTTGTGGGGCAACCAGAGAAGGTATCTTCTAGTCAAGCTGAAGAACCTGTGCCGGAATTGAGAACCAACAGAAAAGGTCTTTCCGGACGTACTCCCATGCAACGGAAATACATAAGAAATATTATCGGACACGACATCTCCTTTGGCATTGGTCCTGCGGGAACGGGAAAGACTTATTTGGCTGTGGCAGCTGCAGTTGACGCTTTTGAGAAAGGAGAGGTGGAAAGAATTGTTCTTACACGACCTGCGGTAGAAGCTGGTGAAAAACTTGGTTTTTTACCAGGAGATCTCGCTCAAAAAGTCGATCCTTATCTGAGACCTTTGTACGATGCACTTTTTGATCTGCTCGGAACAGAAAAGACACAACGATTGCTGGAAAGACAAAAGATTGAAATCGCACCCTTGGCCTACATGAGGGGAAGAACGCTAAATTCGTCATTTGTGATTCTCGACGAAGCCCAGAACACAACACCCGAACAAATGAAGATGTTTTTAACTCGTATTGGTTTTGGTTCCAAAGCCGTTGTGACTGGCGATACATCGCAGATTGATTTACCACGAGGTCAGAGAAGCGGACTGATAGAGGCTGCTGAGGTTCTGCGGGAAGTCAGAGGAATCTCGGTTTCCTATTTCACTGCCGCCGATGTGGTTCGACACCCACTCGTAGCGAGGATCGTTGAGGCCTACGACAAAGCTGAAAAGCAGAGAGGAAATGATGACTAGAAAGCCTTTGCTCAGCCTTTCCCTTCAGAGAGTTTGTGACTTTAAAGAGTTACCGTCGAGATCGGTGATGTACAGATGGATGCAAAGAGCCCTAGAACGCGACGCAATGATTACAGTGCGCTTCGTGGGAGAAAAAGAAGGACACGCCCTCAATAAGCAATACAGGGGAATTGATAGGGCAACCAATGTGCTTACTTTCGATTATGCTCATGAACCGGTGGCTCAGGCAGATTTGGTTATCTGCGTTCCAGTCTTACACAAGGAATGTGAGCAACAAAATAAAGGTTTCAAAGAGCATCTTGCACATCTTTTAATACATGGTGTTTTACATGCCCAAGGTTATGATCATGCCAATGAGCGACAAGCAAAAAAAATGGAGCAAACGGAAACAGATATTCTCGTTTCTCTAGGTTTTTTGCCTCCATATCCGGACAGAAATTACAAACCGCGAACTCGCAAATAGACCGTGGATGTTTTATTGTTAGCAAATCACGAATACGTTTTTTCCAGGTATGTCAGAAAATAACACCGAAACCAAGAAACAAACTTTTTTCGAAAAAATTTCCGAGCTGTTCCACGATAGAGCTGAAAGCAGAGAGGAACTTCTAGAAAGGCTTCAAGAAGCTCATGGAAGAAAACTTCTTAATGATGATGCTATGCACATGATTGAAGGGGTTCTTCACGTAGCTGAGCTTCGTGCCGATGACATCATGGTGCCTCGGGCGCAGATGATTGTCATTGATATTGCTCAAGACCCCGACAGTTGGGTTAGGCAAGTGATCAATGCCGGTCATTCCCGCTTTCCTGTTATTGACGGAGACAAGGACAACATAGTTGGAATCCTGCATGCCAAGGATTTACTCAGACACCTCTACAATCCCGACTTTAAGATTCAAGATCATCTCAGAGAACCCGTGTTTGTGCCTGAGAGCAAACCTGTCGACCTTCTTTTAAAAGAGTTCAGACTCAAGCGAAATCACCTGGCCCTTGTCGTCGATGAATTCGGTTCTGTTTCTGGTCTTATCACGATCGAGGATGTTCTTGAAGAGATTGTTGGTGAAATCGATGACGAATTTGATGTCGATGTTTCCGCTTCAAATATTGTGACGATGAGTCCCGGCAGATGGAGAGTTAAAGCGAGCACGCACATTGATGATTTCAATCATTTCTTCAAGACGAATTTTTCCAACGATCGGTATGAGAGCGTTGGAGGCTTAATTAGCGACGAGCTTGAGCATGTTCCTAGTGTCGGAGAAATTATTTCTCTGGGTGGATACCGTTTCAAAGTGACGAAAGCGATCGCTCGACAGGTTCAAATGTTGATGGTTGAACGTATGGAAACGTCCAAAGAAACCCCCGAGGAAAAATAGACTTTCATGGTCAAGGTTTTTAGAAACCTCTACATTTGGTTTTTAGCTCTTTTAGCGGGGGCCATACAAGGCTTTAGTTTTGCACCCGCCAACCAATGGAGTCAGATTGTCGCTGTTGCACTTCTTTTTTTCCTGATATGGCGGAGCCGAGGGGTATGGCAACCCTTTTTCTTGGGTTTGTGTTTCGGCCTTGCATGGTTTGTAGTATCCATTTCTTGGACCTATGTTTCCATCCACTACTACGGTTATGTGCCCTCTATTCTTTCAGGGATAATCGTTTTAGCTTTCGCAGGAGTGTTGGCTCTTTTTCCTGCAAGTGCCTCTTTCTTGATGAAAAGGCTTTGCTCCAATGATGGCAGGGGAACAATTTTCTTTCTTTTTTGTGCACCTGTTAGTTGGGCCTTGTGTGAGTGGCTAAGAAGTGTTGTGCTTTCAGGGTTCCCCTGGGCAGCTAGCGCTTATGCGCACGTAGACGGTTTTCTTCGCGGTTATGCTCCCCTATGTGGCACGGTGGGGCTGAACTTTATTGCCGCTTTTTGTTCCGGGCTGTTGGTTTTACTGCTTTCAAATCTTTTAGTAAGGCAAACACGTAGTGCGATCATCTTTTTCTCTATCTTGGTTTGTGTAATGGGAGTCGGTTACGGCGTTTACCAAATCAATTGGAGCAAGGATTTCAAAGACGTCGAGTTTAGGCTTGTTCAAGGGGGAGTTTCACAAGATGAAAAATTTTCTCCTATGGGATCGGAAAAAACTTTTAATCGCTACATCAAATTGATTCGAGAGCCGGGATTAAAGGGAAAAGGAGTGATTGTTTTGCCAGAGACCATTTTTCCCGTACCTGTCGGCAAAGTTCCAACTGTCCTTTGGAACAGGTTAATCGAGGTAACCAAAACAGCCCAAAGAAGCCTGATTCTTGGCGGTTTTATGCAGGACGGCACCGATTACGTCAATTCTGTTTTGCTGATTCAAAAGGGAGAGTTAACAGGACTTTATGTCAAAAAGCATTTAGTTCCTTTTGGTGAATATGTGCCTTTTGGGTTTCATTGGTTTGTCGCGATGTTAGGTATCCCGATGGGAGATCTCAGGGCCGGCTCTCGGGAACAAGCTCCTTTTGAAATTAACGGGGTGAGTATTGCTCCGGTGCTTTGCTACGAAGATCTTTTTGGGGCGGAGATAAGAGACTGGTGGCAAGGAAAAGAAACACCTCAGGTGCTGATGAATCTCTCAAATTTGGGTTGGTTTGGTGATTCTTTGGCACTTCCTCAGCATCTCAATATTTCGAGGATGAGGGCGATTGAGTTTTCAAGACCTGTTGTGAGGGCTACCAATACAGGGGCCACAGCAGCGATTGATCACAAAGGAAGAGTTATCAGCCAACTTCCTTATGTGATTCCCGGAAAATTGGATGTTTCAATAAAAGCTCAGAAAGGGGAAGCAACCCCATACGCGCGATTGGGAGATTTTCCCTTTGTTGTGTTTTACCTTGTCATTCTTTTTGTCTTTGGGTTCAAAAAACAAAGAAGATCAAACAATTCTGACGCATAGTTCACTTCACTCTGCCGAGACCGAAATTTTTGACTATCTCATTGAGCCTACGGGCTGTTGTCAGACGGGTTTTGTTGAGACCTGAGAGATATTTTGTTTATATTTGTACAAAAATACTTTTGAAAGAGATCAATATGAGTAAGCTTCTTGAAGAAAAAATGAGACTGTTTGAAACCATGATCAACACGGCTGATCCAAAACTAGCCGAAAAACTTGTTTCAGACAAGGCGCCTTTTTATACGCCCGCTTCATCTGAACCGCTCTACGGCGCAGAAGGTTATCTGTCCGTCGTATATTGGATGAGAAAAGGATTTTCAGATGTGCAATGGAAATTAGAGGAAATGATATCCGATGATTCTAGAGTGGCTGTTCGTTGGACTTTGGCGGGAACTCACGATGGAGAATTTTTGGGAGTAAAGCCAACTGGAATCAAAATCAAGACAACGGTCATGAATTTTTATTATTTCAATGATGAGGGGAAAATCACGCAAGACATTGCAGCAGATGGAATGATAGGCATCTTGAGGCCTTTGGGTTTATGCAAATAGGTGCATTACATAGATTTGTATTTTTAGGCAAGGGCATTTGGGGTTTTGTGCTTTAGGCCTGTTTGCTGCCCCGCTTTTTAAGTCACATTTTTAGAAGCAAAGACTAGATATAAAAAGTCAGTTTTGCTAAACTTCAACGTTCCTATTGGATATCTTGGATGAAATGAGCATAACTTGTTTCATCCCTTGTTAAGCATGGACTTTATTACTCAAAATATTCTTCTTATCGTTGTTTTTATTGGATCAGCGGTTTTATTGGCTTTTCCGTCCTTGGCTCGTTCAAAGAATGCGGGCCTGAATCCAGCCGATGTCGTCATCAAAGTCAATGAGAAAAATGCTCAGCTAGTTGATGTCAGAACATCAGATGAATTTTCTAAAGGGACGCTCGCTGGAGCAGTAAATATTCCAGTCGCAGATCTGATTTCGAAAGTTAACAGCTTGGACAAAAATAGGCCGGTGATTCTCATCTGCCAAAATGGCAGGAGAGCTCAGCAGGCGCTTAAAAATCTTAAAGGCAAAGGTTTCAGTGAGCTGTACACTCTAGAGGGAGGTATTGTTGCGTGGCAACAGGCCAAACTCCCCTTATCCGGTTTAGCAATTGATCGTAAGAGAAAAAAGAAAGGCGCTCGAGGACCGCATGCTCAGAATTAACAAACACCATCATTAGAGAGAAAAAATGGCAGAAAACGAAAAAACCACTCCTGAACAGGGAGACCAGCAGGCTGCTCAACAGCAGGTTAACCCAGAATTTGCTATCCAACGTGTTTACCTCAAGGATGCCTCCTTGGAGATGCCGAATGCGCCAGAAATCCTTTTGGTGCAGGAGGCTCCAAGTGTGGATATTCAGCTGGAAGTTAGTGAAACACCGTTAAGTCAGGCAGACATTTACGAAGTTTGCGTCCGTGCAACAGTGACGGCAAAGACAAACTTTAACAACGAGCAGAGAACGGTTTTCCTTGTTGAATGCAAACAAGCAGGTATCTTCTTAATTCGCGGAGTTCCGGAAGAACAGAAAAAACTTGTTATCGGGATTACTTGTCCTACGATTCTTTATCCGTATCTTCGCAGCAATGTTTGCGATCTGCTCACAAGAGCGGGAATGCCTCCTGTCTATCTGAGTGAGGTCAATTTTGAAGCCTACTACCATCAAAGACTTCAGCAGCAACAGGCTCAGGAAGCGTCAAAAGCTACCAAACAGTAGCTGAAACGTTGAAGGAGAAGGCCGCCTGTTAAAACGCAGGAGGTCTTCTTTTTTTGTTGATGGTTTTCAGTGGAACTTTGAGAAGGGGTCCATAGGTGAGGAATGGGAAAAGCGGTATCATTCGTGTTCAATTACCTCCCGCCAGTTATGGATTCGGGAGCTTAATTCTTTGGATTTAAATGAAAGAAGTATTTAGCTTTTGCATATTTTGTGGGTCTGCAAATGGAGCGGAACCGGAGTTCGTCGAAAAAGCAAGAGTTCTTGGCGAGTACCTCGGTTCCAATGGGCACACGGTCGTTTTTGGAGGCGGTAACAACGGTCTCATGGGAGAGGTTTCCCAGGCGGCGCTAAGGGCCGGAGGGAAAGTAATTGGCGTCATACCACGAGCCTTGATTGATATTGAAAGGCCCTTAAGTAATCTGACCGACTTGATTGTTACTGACTCGATTTCAGAAAGAAAGCAGAAAATGTCAGAATTTTCAGACTTTTTCATCGCTCTTCCTGGAGGAGTCGGTACGCTGGACGAAGTCTTTGAGGTGATCACGAATAATTGGCTTGGTCTTTTTGATAAGCCGGTGGCCTTTTTAGACGTCAATGACTATTACCGAGAGCTTTTTCAGTTTTTAGACACTGCGGTAGAAAAAGGATTTATTCGACCAAAATGTAGAAATCTCGTTTTTAGGTGCGGTGATATCGCTTTGTTAGTAGAACGTTTGATTTCTTCCAAGAAAAGTTAAATTTTGTGGAACTGGTCGTCCAACCCTTTCCTGAAAAAGTAGGTATGAGTTTGGCTCATTAGTATTATCCGCTATAAAAATATAATTTAAGGATATAAAATTTCCTTTCAGCAGATAGCAGTGGGGAATGCACCATACTATCTCTCAATAAATATGAAGTTTTGAGACGAGGGGAAATTGAAATGTTTAAAAATCTTTTAATCTCTGTATCCGTTTTGTTAGCTGTTTCAACGGCATATGCAGCCAACCAAACGAAAATTTACGATCCGATGGTCCAAACCAACAAAATTGTCATCAAGATGGAACTCTTAGACAAAAGCGGAAATAAAAACATCGGAAATATAGTAGCTATAGAAACGCCATATGGTGTTGCGTTATATCCGAATCTCAAAGGCTTGGTCCCGGGAGTTCACGGTTTTCATGTGCATCAGAATCCGGACTGTGGAATGACTGACGCTGGCAACGGAATGAAGGCCGGAGGTCATTGGGATCCGGAAAAGAAAGGGAAACACTCTTTTCCCTGGGATGATGATGGCCATAAGGGTGATCTTCCAAGTCTGATTGTTTCTGCTGATGGTGTTGCCAATATTCCTGTGATGACGCCGAAAATTAGGACACTCAAAGAATTAAAAGGTCACGCTCTTATGATTCATGTAGGAGGGGATAACTTCCATGATCAACCCACAGCTTTGGGAGGTGGAGGAGCTCGTATGGCCTGCGGAGTGATTGCTAACTAACTTTTTTCGAGGCTGTTTTGCGAATCAAACAGCCTCGAATAACTCACTAATTTTCAGATACCTCCAACGAAGCCTACCTGCCGCCATGCCTCGTAGACGGTGACCGCAACAGAGTTAGAAAGGTTAAGCGAGCGGTTCTCTGGCATCATGGGGAGCCGACAACAGTGATTTGGATCAAAGTAAGTCCTTACTTCGCTCGGGAGACCTGAACCTTCAGATCCGAAGACTAACCAATCTCCTAATTGAAAACGATGCTCCTGTAATAGCTTTTTAGCTTTTGTTGTTAACGCAAACATTCTGTCTCGACAGGGGTTTTCTTTTTGCAGAAAAGCTTCAAAACTTTTATAAATTTTGATGTCTGCATATTCTCGGTAGTCGAGACCGGCTCTTTTCATGTGTTTATCTTCAAGGGAAAAGCCCAAAGGTTCAATCAGAATAAGCCGGCAACCCGTGTTTGTGGACAATCTGATGATGTTTCCCGTGTTTGGAGGAATCTCGGGATGTACGAGGACAATGTTAAAGGTGGTCATTTTTCTTTAAGAAAATCTTTTAACTTAGCGAGGGCTTTCTTTTCAATTTGTCTTACTCTTTCTTGGCTCACCCCGAGCTCTTTTGCCAAATCGGCGAGCGTAGCCCCTTTGGATTGTCCTGTTTCATCAAAAAGCCATCGAGCTTCAATAACTTTTCTGCTTCTGTCATCAAGCATTTTTATGGCTTCTGGCAATCGGCTCTGTAAAGTATCCTCATAGTTTTCCCATTCCAATCGCGCTTCGGGAGAGTCTTTTTCGCTGGAAAGCCAATCTTGAGGGGTTCCTTCTTCGTCCGGCTCATCAATCGCAACTTCAGAACCTAACATTCGCCTTTCCATTTCAAAAACTTCCGAGGGTTTGACCTCGAGCTTGTTGGCAATTTGGTCGGCTTCCTCCATCTTGAGCAGTTTGGTATCTTCTTTGAGGCTACGAAGATTGAAAAAGAGTTTTCTTTGTGCTTTTGTAGTCGCTACTTTAACTAAGCGCCAATTTCGAATGACATACTCTTGAATTTCGCTTCTAATCCAAGTCATGGCAAAGGTAACTAATCTTGCGCCATGGTCAGGATCAAATCGTCTCACAGCCTTCATCAAGCCGATATTACCTTCTTGAATAAGATCCGAGAACGGCAGTCCATAGCCTAGATATTGTCTGGCAATGGAGATAACCAGTCGCAAGTGCGACATAATCAGTTCACTTGCAGCCTCCATGTCTCCTTTGTCTCGCAGTCTGAGCGCAAGTTCCTTTTCTTTTTCTGGGGTAAGAATGGGAGCACTATTAGCTGCGCGGATATAGTCATCGATCGTGCCGACAGGAGTTGTGGGCACAGCCAACGGCTTTGGCTTATAAGGAGCCAATGCCGTTGATTTTTTAACAGGACTCTTTTCTTCTTTGTCGCTCATAAGGGTAGATTTTATGGCAAGCGGGCCAGGATTAAAAATCCAGAGGTTTGGTTCTACCCGCAATGATGAATGCCCAAAATACAACGAATAGACACACGACGGTGGTGAGCAACAAATATCCGAAGATGTTGACATACCAAAACGGCATCAGGTGAACCTCGAAAGCATCTTCTAACAAAGGAATACTGACGTAAATGGTAATTGCGTAAAGTATTCCACCGAACAAGCAACTAAGAAAAGCAGCAATGAAAGAGGCAACAATCAAGGGTCCTCTAACGGGCCAACTTGATCCGCCAAGCATCATTAAAAGTTGTTGCTCATGCTTCATGAAACTGTTAAGACGGATAACTCCTTGGATGAATAAGAGTCCCACGAGTACGATCATTGGAATACAGAATGCAAAAATTCCCAATGCCAATGCTTTTCTAAGATTGATCCGCTTCTGGATCCACTCAAGATTAGTGCTTACCGCTTCAACACCCTTAAGTGCTTGCAGTGTTTTAATGGAAGCCTCAATCTGCTCAAGTTTGCGAGTGGGAGGATACTGGACAGATAAAATCGAAGGAATATTGCCTTTGTTGCCAACGAGTTTAATAATCTCTTCTTGCAGAACCTCAGTTGCCTCAACGGGTTTGACTACCGAGCCCTCAACAGCTGCGGAAATCTTTTCTATGAGTTGCTCTTTTGCCTTTTGGCTGAGAGAAGAGTCTATAAAGACACTCATTTCTTCAGTCCTATTGTCCTGATGCTGGTGACTGAATGCAAAGATCGTCAAAGACATCTGAGCGAGCAGACAGAAAGAGAGAGAAAAAACTGCCACAACGAACCAAAATACCTTGGAACCACGATTGAGGGATCTTCTTGTTCTACTGTATACGGTGATCATGATTCTGGTGGGGTGAGATCAATTGTTTTAAGAGCTCCAATTTCCAAGGAAAGAGGTGCACTGCTTGTCATTACGATGCTGTAACCTATCTGAGAAAGCTTGGTACATAGGTACAGGAAACGTTCTTGCGCTTTGGCATCTAACCCCTCAAGAGGGCTGTCAGCAAGGATGATGGTGGGTTGATTGACCAAAGAGCGGGCAATTACAACCCGCTTTTTCATTCCGTCAGATAAAGTATCCACTTTCAGGTGCATGACACCGGAAAGGCCGCATAAGGAAGCGCTTTCCTCGGCATATTCTTTAGCTTGTTCGACAGTCTTACCTAAAAGTTGGGCTGTTTGTTGAAGATTTTCACTGACGCTATAACCATTTAACAGAGTGATCTCGGCTGGAATAAGGCCAAGAGATCTTCTCCAACGGGTTTTTTCGGCATTACTCATCCGCGTGAGGCGTTTTCCTTTTAAATAGACCTCTCCGCTGTCGGGCTTTTTAAGGGCAGCCATCAGATTTAAAAGGTAGGACTTACCGGAGCCGTTAGGGCCCTGAATCAATACGAAGTCCCCCTCATTTATTTCAGTTGAAAATCTAGCCTCGGCATGCGGTTTCCAACTGCGTAGGGCGACATCCACCATGCGAATTAATTGATTCATCGATCGGAGAACTCCAATTTATATCCTGCTTGTGACCATGTTTTCTGCTCTTCATTTAAGACGAAGAGGGGTAAGGCATGAGTATTAAACCACGCTTTGGGGGCCTTAAAAAGAAATTCATGTCCACTCGATGAAACCTCTAATCCATTCCAGTCTTCGTCGTTTCTTTCTTGACAGAGTCGCGCAGCCATACGTAAGCAAAAAAGGCAATCAACAAATAACTTGTTCTTGAATCGTTCATCTACCTTCTTCAGGTTGCCCCGATGCCCTAAGACGAGGTCAGCCATTATTTGTTGCTCAGTAATGGAAAAACCGGGTATGTCGCAATTGGCGATAAGATAGCGCCCGTGTTTATGATAGTCGCTTCTTGATATTGCAAGCCCCACCTCATGGAGTCTTCCCGCCCATTCAAGATATTGGCCCATTGCCGTGGGTACTTGTGGATACAATTGCCGTAAAAAGATGGAAGCCAGGTTAGAAACTCGTTTGGATTGCAGGGGATCAACTCTAAACTTTTTGACCATTTCGTCGATGGAAAATCTTCTCGGATCAGAATTGGATTTACGTAGGGCAAGGTCGTAGAGTATTCCGTACCGCAAAGCCCCCTCTGCGGTTTGCATGTCGCAGATACCGAGCTTCTTAAATATTGCTATAAGGACAGCAACGCCTCCGGCAAGAACTTCTCTGCGGTCTTCTCTTAATCCTTCGAAATTCATGTTCTTAACGTTGCCCGTTTCGATAAGTTGTTCCTTGAGCCAGAGAAGATTTGAAAGAGTGAGCTTTCCGTCACTGTGTAAAGCGTTTTTTAGGATCAAAGAAATGGCCGAAACCGTCCCCGACGAGCCATAAGCTTGAGCCCACCCTTCATTTCTGAACCCTTGAAGGTTCCCCTCTAAGAGGGCAAGAGCAGAAAGTTCGGCTTTTTCAAAATTCTCTTTTTTCAGACACCCGTTTTTAAAAAAGCTAACCGAAGTATTTACACAGCCGACATGGAAGGATTCACTTTCGAGGACCTGGTGAGCCTGTCCTATGACGCACTCTGTCGAGGCTCCGCCTACGTCAACGATAAGCCGTTTTTCATTGGAGGCGGGGAGCGCAAAACTACAGCCGGCATAAACTAATCGGGCTTCTTCTTTGCCGCGAATAATTTCAACCGGGCAACCCAGAATTTTTTGTGCTTTTTCGGCAAAGATGGAAGTGTTTTTGGCCGCTCTGAGGGCTTGAGTTCCCACGCAACGGATATCTTCACGATTGAAACCCTTGAGCTGTTCGGCAAAAAATTCGATTGCTTCAATTGCCGATTTCATCGCTTGGTCGGTGATATAGCCGTTGGCATCGATGCCGGCAGCCAGTCGCAGAGTTTTTTTCCACATACCTCTGCTGACGATTTCATCGCTGTATACATTGGCAATTTCCAGCCGGAAACTGTTGGACCCTAAATCAATGGCAGCTAATTTCATGGTTAATTTCTTTCTTCAATTCCAAGAAGCGCATCAGCAAACTCTTCCGCGTTAAATGGTTGCAGATCTTCAATTCCCTCGCCCACACCGATGTAATAGATGGGAAGCGGATTTTGGCGCGAGTGGGCTAAGGCAATTAAGACACCGCCCTTAGCTGTGCCGTCCAGTTTCGTGACGATGAGGCCGGTTAATCCTGCCGCTTTATCGAAAGCATCCACTTGAGCGAGGGCGTTTTGTCCATTGGTGCCATCAACAACAAGAATAACCTCATGGGGCGCGCCTTCTAAGGCCTTTCCCTCCACTCTCCTAATTCTGGATAATTCGTTCATCAGGTTTGTTTGGGTCGGAAGTCGACCTGCTGTATCAACCATGACAACATCCATACCGCGGCTCTTACCAGCACTGATGGCATCATATGCAACAGAAGCAGGATCTCCTTTTTCCTGGGCAATCACAGAAACCTGATTTCGTTCTCCCCAAGCAAGTAACTGTTCTTTTGCGGCTGCCCTAAAGGTGTCTCCTGCGGCCAAAATGACCTTGAGTTTCAAGTCGGCGAATTTTTTTGCCAGTTTCCCTATGGTTGTTGTTTTTCCCGCGCCGTTAATCCCGCAAAGCATCATTACCAAGGGTTTGTGAGAGGTAAAATCCCAAGACCGTTCACAAGGTTTCAGTATTTTTGTGATAGCTTCTTTTAAAGCCAGTCTCACCTCTTCTTGTGTTTTGAGCCCCCTAGTTTTAATGGTGTCTCGTAATTCAGAGATCAACAAAGAACTTGTTTGCACCCCTACATCGGATGAAATAAGCTGTAATTCGAGTTCTTCGAGGAAATCTTCATCAATAACGCCGCCGCTAAAGATACCGGCAATATTGATTTGCGTTTTTCTTAATCCTTTTTTTAATCGGGCGAGCCAGCCCATTTTCTCATTAGAGTCGGTCATGAGAGATTAATTTCATTTAAAGTGTTTTAAAAATTATCGAGAGTTTAGCAATGTCAGGCAAAGGCAGTGGCAAAGTTAGAATTATAGGGGGTCGCTTTAAGCGGACGCCTATAACTGTTCTGGATGCCGAGGGACTTCGACCTACTGGAGATAGGCAGAGGGAGACAATTTTTAATTGGTTAAATTTTTTGCTCGGTTCTTTTGAGGCTAAGAGATCCTTGGATATGTTCGCAGGAACTGGGGTTCTGTCTTTGGAGTTTTTAAGCCGCGGCGGAGCTGAGTCCGTGGCCTTTGAAAAGAATCGCGCGGCAGCTAGTCAAATAAAAGCTATTGCGGATAAGCTATCTGCTAATCTAAAAATTTATGCGGAGGATTGCTTGACAAGTGCAAAGATAAGCGAATCTTCTCCCTATGATGTTGTTTTCATCGATCCCCCGTTTGCACTGAATCTTCAAATGCAAGCTTTCTCGAGATGCCTTCCTTTTCTTTCTCGGGATGGGTTGGTTTACATTGAATCACCTAACGAGATCGGCGAAGATATACTTGAAACGATGAACATGGTCTCAATCAGGCGCAGTAAGGGAGGAGCTTCATTTTTGCTTCTGGCTCAAAAAAGGAGATAACTTACATGATTACCGCAACCTATCCGGGAACATTTGATCCCTTAACGAAAGGGCATATGGACTTGATTTTGAGAGCCCAAAGAATTTTTCCGAGGCTGTTAGTTGCAGTGGCTGAAAGCAGTAAGAAACATACGTTATTCACTCTTGAAGAGAGGGTGAAATTGGCTCAAGAAGAAGTTAAAGATCTAGATCACGTTGAAGTTTTTGGTTTCAAGGGATTATTGGTGGATTTCATTAAAGCTCATGAATCCAAATGTATTGTCAGAGGGGCACGAGCTGTCAGCGACTTTGAATATGAATTCCAAATGGCGGGGATGAACCATATATTGATACCCGAGGCCGACACTATCTTTTTGACACCATCTGAGCAGTATCAGTTTGTGAGTGGCACATTTGTGCGAGAGATAGCCTTGATGGGCGGGGATGTGAGCGGGTTTGTTTCGCCTAACATCGCCAAAGCGCTTGAAGAAAAACGTCAGGAACTTATGAGAAAAGGTTTGCTATCCTGATAGCGCATTTTTGAGCTGCCTTTTCTCGGTCGGCCAAAATCGCCTTGTCCGTGGTTCTTTTCTTAGCACTCCAATAACTATCTGGGAAGTTTGGGTCGTCTTCATAACGAGCGATGAGGTGCCAGTGCAAGTGGGGGACCATTGTTCCGAACTCGGCAAGATTTATCTTTGTTGGTTTTAGCTCTTCAATCATAATTTCTTCAATGGAACAGAGAGCATCCATTAAAGAGTGTCTGTCCTGAACAGAGAGATCGCTCATCTCTTTGACGTGCTTATTCCATATCAGTCGGAAATAGCCAGGAAAATTCACATCCGGAACTTTAATAATTCTGAATTTTTCTGTTTTCGCAACGACGAGCTCATCACATGGGTTGCATAGTGGGCACTCTTCCTTCTTCATAGTAAAACCTTTTCAATCGCATTATCTCGGAGCAGGTTCAGAGATTCATGGAACCAACCATCGCCGTATTTTGTTCTGAGAAGTTCAATGATCAAAAATTCCGCCGAGGTCTTAGTGGCTGCTGAATACCTACTCATTCCCTGGAGGCATCCAGGACACGTGGTGAGTACCTTAATTTTGCCGTTAAAGCCTTCAACTCGGAGTTTCTGAGCGGCTTTCTTCAGGCTATTTTCTTTGGAGACTCTGACCTGGCTAGCGATATCTGGTCTTCCTACAGCAAACGTACCGCTTTCACCACAACACCTATCTGATAAAACCACTTCAGAACCGTCCCATGGCTTTAGCAGTGAATTCACTGTCCTTAATGGGATCCCTTCCTTCAAAGGGGTATGGCAAGGATCGTGGTAAATATAGCGTGTGTTGTGAACGCCTTTAAACTGGATTCCTTTCTCCATCAAATAATCGTGAATGTCCATAACACGACAACCAGGGAAGATTGACTCAAAATTGTAATCACGAAGTTGGTGAAGGCAGGTTCCACAGCTGACGAGAACGGTTTTGATATCCACATAGTTCAACGTGTTCGCAATGCGGTGGAATAATACCCGGTTGTGCATGACGATATCATCGGCCTGCTTGTTTAGACCATTGCCTTTTTGCGGATAACCACAACACAAATATCCGGGGGGAAGCACGGTCTGTACCCCCAAATCATAAAGGGACCTCAATACAGCAATAGAAACTTGGCTAAAAAGTTTTTCGTTGCCGCAACCTGGGAAGTAAAAAACTGCCTCTCGGTGATTGCTTTGAGATTCAAGAACCTTGTTTTTGACAATCGGGACATAAGCGGAGTCTTCAATGTCGAGAAGTTTGCGCGCCGTGGTGTTTACAGTGATTTTTGGAAGTTTGCGATTGACCAGATGGATAACCTCTTCTCGCAATGAGGGCTTGCCGGTACTAAATCCCGGCCGTTTTGCCGATTTGACCGCGGCGAATTTAAGTAGATCGGCACCGAATCTTTGTGCTTCAAACCCGTATTGAATAAGACCCTTTCTAGTGGCGCGGACTAATAGTGGATTTTCTAACTCAAGGAACTCCAAGCCAGCTTCCTTGGCTAAGTGCCTCTGTTTTTTATGGAGGTCAATGAGCATGGCTCGCATAAGCATTGTCACATGTCCGAAGTCGATCCTAACAGGGCATGGTTTCTGACATTTCTGGCATATCGTACAATGGTCTGAAAGGTCTCCAAACTCAGTAAAGTGTTTTAAAGAAACGCCTCGCCGGGTTTGCTCCTCGTAGAGGAAAGCCTCCAACAAAAGAGAAGTGGCCAAAACCTTATTGCGTGGTGAATAGAACAGGTTGGCGTTTGGAACATGAGTGGCACAGACAGGTTTGCATTTTCCGCAGCGCAGACAGGTCTTAATTTCATCTGAGATTTGCTTGGCCTGACTGTTTTGCATAATGAGCGATTCGTGTCCAAGAAGGTTGAAGCTAGGGGTGTAGGCAATGGAAAGGTTTGCTGTCGCGCGAAGCTTCCCTTTATTAAAGTGGCCGTCGGGGTCAACCTTTTCAAGGTATTTATGGAATTCGTCGAGCTCCCCTGGTTCGACAAAAGCGATTTTGGTCAAACCTATTCCGTGTTCGCCCGAGATGGCACCGCCAAGCTGTTTGGCTATTTTCATAACATAGGCGACAGCGTCGTTGGCAATTTTGAGCATTTCAACATTGTCTGAGTTCACGGGGATGTTTGTGTGAACATTGCCATCACCGGCATGCATGTGCAAGGCAATGAAAACTCGTCCTCTTAACACATGGTCGTGAGTTTTTTGAATGCCTGCCCTAAGTACATCAAAGGAGTCTCCACCGTAGATTTGATCGAGGATTTTTTGGACTTCTTTTTTCCAACTAATTCTCACGAAATGATTTTGGATCAAATAGAGCAAATTTCTTGATTGATAATCTTCGGGAAGTTCTCCTTCCGGTGCTCTCCCAAGTCTTTGAAGCTCGTCTAGCGCAGGCCTGGCAGACTCATCAAAATGACCCAGTGCATATTGCCATTGTTTCCTAACTCTTTCGATTAGTTCGTTAGCCTGAGGCAGTCTTTGATTCAACAGTTCTTCCTGAGTAAATCCTTGAGAACTTACAGCGAGCTTCCCGAGTTTGATCGGCCCGTTCAGGTAGCTTTGCACAGCATCGAGGATATCGAGTTTATTTTGAATTGAACACTTAATGTTGAACCGCTCGCAGGCATCGGTGTACTCTCCAATTTTATCCAAAGGAATGACAACGTCCTCGTTGAGTTTAAAGGCGTTGGTATGCTTGGAAATAGCTGAAGTGCGTGAGCGTTCAGCCCAAAATTGGTGTCTAGCTTCAGGTGTCGTAGCAACAAAAAGCTCACCGTTACCGCTAGCGACAATTTTCTTTACAGACTCTACTTGCTTGAGGATGCTTTCTTCATTATTTCCGATTACGTCACCCACAATGACCATCTTCGGGAATTTGCCACGTTGGCTCTTTGGCGCGTAATTAATGGCTTTGAGATAGCGGTCGTCCAGGTGTTCCAACCCGGCGAGCATCACACCGTCTGGATGAGATTCAAAAAGCTGTGATATTTGATAAATCGCCGGTCCCGCGTTGCTTGCGGCACCGTAAAACTCCATACAAAGAGTCACAGTACTCTCTGGCATCTTGTGGAGAATGAACCTTGCAGAGGTGACAATGCCGTCACAGCCTTCTTTTTGTAGTCCTGGCAGTCCGCCTAGAAATTTATTGGTAACATCTTTTCCGAGTCCCGGTTTTCTGAAACCTTTACCTTTAAGCCGGAAAGTTTCTTTCTTAATGACGGTTGCCTTTTCAGGAGCCCTATTTCCTTGCTTCCACACAGCTTCAAATTCAACATCTTCCTGTTGATGGATTTTCCCGAGATTGTGATTGATGCGAGTGACTTCTAACCAATTACCATTGGGATCAACCATGCGATACCAATAGATGTTGTCAACTGTGGTACCCCAAAGAACAGCTTTTTTGCCACCGGCATTCTCGGCGATGTTACCCCCGATAGTGCAAGCGTAGTTGGAGTTAGGATCAACAGAGAAGACCCAACCTTCTTCAGAGGCTTTTTCCGCAACCTGTTTGTTGATAGCGCCCGCACCTGCCCTTATTGTGGCTGTTTCATCTTCTCTGCCTTTGAGGTGAGAGAACTCAACATTAGAAATTTGGTTTAGTTTCTCTGTATTAATGACAGCAGAACGAGGTTGCATGGGAACCGCGCCTCCCGTGTAGCCCGTCCCACCTCCTCTGGGGATGATGGTAAGACCGATTTCAATACAGTCCTTGACGATCCCGGGGATTTCTTCTTCTTTGTCTGGATAGATAACAACAAAGGGATATTCAATACGCCAGTCGGTCGCATCGGTGACGTGGGTTACGCGAGAGAAACCATCAAAGCGGATGTTCTCCAAGCGGGTATGCTTTTTGAGCTTTTTGATAATCAAGCGCCTCAAATCCCAACCTCTTTCAAAAGAGCTCTTAAATTTTTCGATGGTAACTAATGCCCGCTCGACAAGGATTCCGACTTTTTTGTCTTGTTCGCTTCCCCTGTCGTGTCTTCTTTCTTCAATGGAATTGATGCGGTGGTACAAGGCGTTAACAAGAAGATTGCGCCTTTTCTTATTAAAGAGCAAGTCTTCTTGAAGGTAGGGATTGCGTTGGATAACCCAAATATCACCGAGGACCTCGAAGAGCATTCTTGCTGATCGCCCGGTTCGCCGTTCCTGGCGAAGTTCGCACAGGATATCCCATGCGTCAGCGCCGAGAAGTCTCTTGACAATATCCTTATCGGCAAAAGAGGTGTAGTTGTACGGAATCTCTCTTAAGCGAGCGGTGGCAACATTAGTTTCTTTCATATCTTTTTAGCTCAATATTTAGGATTCTCCAAACCCTATAATTCTGTCATTTTTCTGTTGATCTTACTTGGGTGAACCGATTTTAGGAAAGGACACAATCTATTTCAATGTCAGAATCTTGAACAAAGCTTTCCCGATAACTACCGTTACAGTTTTTATCTTTATCTAAGCTTCCTATATCTTCCCGTACCCAAAAAATTGATTATTTCCTTATCGCGCAGCAGTTGGAGTTGTTGGCGGATTTTGGCCCTGATATTGTTATTTTCTGGATGTTTCTCAAGCAAACGGCGTTCAAATTGATACATGTCATTCAATGAAAACTCATTTGTCGGGATAGAATTAACGCATTTGAGTACATCCATCAACCAACCTCTTGATTGAAGGTTTTCCGTACTTAGGCGTTGGCTTAGAACAACCCTTTTCAAGACTAGCTCACGGTTTTCCTCTATTCCTCCCTTGACTATAGCAATGCGTCCTTGTTGGGGAATTTGTTCAATTACAACGTTACAGCCTACCCATCCCGCCCGCTGGGCCGACGGAGGCAATGGCGCTCGCTTCTCGATAATGTCAGGGACAAAGAAACACTTCGGAATCATAATCAGGTCTGTGACGCACATCGTCTCCTTTGAATAGCACATAAATAGGAAATCGGGGTTCTCGTTAGATTTAATTCTGCTTATTAATGTTTTATAAGCGCCGTTGGGGACCTTCCTTCCCAAACTTCCTCCTGTGCTTTTCAGTTCGTATTGGTTGTTACAAGCTGGACAGAAAAAATCCGCTGCTGACATATTGTTCTTAAAGCGTTGGATATGATCATTTCCACATCTGGGGCAAAAAAGATTATCTTCGATCCACGACTCAGTCATCACTCGCACTTTTTGTGATACAGAGTGATACCCCACGACGAGCCTGTCATTGAGTCTCAGGTCCATTTTTCATCACCATGCTTTCGTAAATAATTCTCATTAAGATTCTCGCTTTCGGTTTCTATGTCATCAAAAAACTCCGTCAGATTTCTCTGTTGGATATCTCCAAAAGCATTTTCGGACCGTGCGGTGAAGTTGGAGAGCACAAAAATCGGTCTGAAAGGAAAACAAAAGCTCAGCCATCGGTGAAATTGGCGGGGCACCTGCAATCTCTCGAATGGTGTGCACACCGTTCAGTCTGTCCGATGGAGCTCGCAGACTCGCCACATCATAAATCCAAAGTTTTTTGTAAGAACCCATTAGAACATTAAAAAGACCTTTCCGGTTAATGCGGAAATGGCGGTTAAAGAATATCTTGCTGGGGAAAAACATCAAAGCCGCCTGTTTGACAAGAAATTCTTCCCCGCACGTGACCCTCAGTTTGTTAAATTGCTTTCACTTCTTTGGAAAATAATTTCGCTTTTTTTCCTCGTCTGGTGACAAATAATTACCTAGATACTTCGTAAGAATATCACAGAGGACTCATTTACTTTTTGATACGTGCTGATAAGCTGTGCGTTGATGTTGTTGATATAAACGTCCTCCAAATCAAAGCGGTCAAGTATGTCAAACAAAACAGCGCTCACATACACATATGGTTTGGTGTATTTTCTAGCGGAGTGAGTAGCAAACGGGTAATAACGGGTTCTTTTGCAAAGAAATAGACCTTTACCCTCTGCTAATTCTATGAAGGGTTTGACGATGCTCTCAAGATTTCTGTAACGGACGAATTAAGTATCTGAGAGCTTCTTGGAAAGAGGTACCACATGATCTCCACCATGGCAGCATTGGGAATTCGGTTTTCTTCACACAAAACAGAAGTCCTCCGTTGGAAGATTCCCAGTTCTCTGCCGTATTCCTAGCTACCACTTATTCAATGGCTAAGACGCTCCTCCGCCAAATGCTACTGCGATGAAAGTGCTGTAGTCTAGATCTCAAATATTGGCAACACTAAAATGACGAGGGATACCTAAAAATAAATTTTTCAAGGTCTAGAGAGGATCTCAATTCAACTTAAGCAGCAAACAATAAGTTTTTGGCGACTTTACGGACGCCGTGCATGACGTTACTTCAAAGTGTGAAGACTTTGAGTTGGCTATAGTTTTTTCTATGCAGATCGTTGTCCTGAGCGATTTAGTCGGGTTGGTTTTCAAGCACGGAGTTTTTTAGAACTTCTCATTTTCCAATCCAGTCGCTAGTTGTTTAGAAATGCCAATCCTAGGGCTAAAAGCCTCAATATTAGGAGCAGCACTCAGAGTATCATCGGTTTCGGACGATTATTTTCTATCGAGATTTTTCCTATGTCGCAGGGTTATACCTATTAACTTTCCTGTTATTGGTTAGTTCTGAGTGTTATTTTCACTTATCCAATAACAAGGCTAAGAGAATAAAAATGCTTGAGCAAGATTACTTGAGAAGGATACTAACGGCACGGGTATACGATGTTGCCAAAGAGACTCCCTTACAGAGGGCAACGCTGTTATCGCAACGGATTGATAACACAGTACTTCTTAAAAGGGAAGACCTGCAAAGTGTATTTAGCTTTAAGTTAAGAGGAGCTTTCAATAAGATGGCTCACTTAACTGCGGAAGAAAGAGCCAAAGGTGTCATTGCGGCTAGCGCAGGCAATCATGCACAAGGTGTTGCTCTTGCAGCATCCAAACTCAGATGTAGAGCCGTCATCGTCATGCCCGTCACGGCTCCAGCCCTGAAAGTCAATACAGTTAAAAGATTGGGCGGGGAAGTTGTTTTGGCCGGGGATTCATTTAGTGACGCTGCTGCATATGCTGAAAAACTTCAAAAAGAAGAAGGTCTGACTCCAGTTCCTCCGTTTGATGATCCAGATGTCATCGCAGGACAGGGCACTGTTGCTATGGAGGTAATCCGTCAAGCTCAAAACAACCACGGAAAGATCGATGGCATTTTTGTTCCGGTTGGCGGTGGGGGTTTATTAGCCGGTATTGCTGTGTATGTGAAGGCGTTGTACCCTGAAATAAAGGTTTTTGGAGTGCAAACGGTCGATTCAGATAGCATGAAGCAATCTTTGGATAACAAGAAAAGAACGCTTGTGCCGGATGTAGGTTTATTCTCCGACGGCACAGCGGTAAAACTCGTCGGGGAAGAGACTTTTAAGCTCTGTCAGAACTTTGTTGACGGCGTGATTTTGGTGGATACAGACGAAGTTTGTGCTGCAATCAAGGATGTGTTCCAAGATACACGGAGCATCTTAGAGCCCGCTGGCGCGCTTTCTGTGGCCGGAATTAAAAAGTATGTCAAGCAGACTGGGATCAAGGGGCAGACCTTTGTTGGAGTTCTTTCCGGGGCCAACATGAACTTTGATCGCTTACGTTTTGTCTCAGAACGAGCTGAAGTGGGCGAGCATCGCGAAGTGCTTTTCTCAGTAACGATTCCAGAGAAACCAGGTTCTTTTAAAAAGCTTATTTCCCTGCTTGGGGATAAATCGGTAACCGAATTTAACTACAGGATTTCCGATCAGAAAAAAGCTCAAATTTTTGTGGGGGTTCAAACAGAGCACAGAAGTGACGCGGTGGGGCTTAAGAAAATCTTTGAGGATAACGGCTTTAACACCCTTGACATAACCGACAATGAGCTAGCAAAAACTCACCTCCGATACATGGTAGGAGGACACTCTTCGCTTGCAGTCAATGAGAAACTTTTCCGCTTTGAATTTCCAGAGAGACCGGGGGCATTAGCGAAGTTCCTATCGGCATCCAATCCTGATTGGAATATCTCCCTGTTCCACTATAGAAATCAGGGAGCCGATTATGGAAGAGTGCTTGTGGGCATCCAGGTTCCCGATTCCGACAAGGATAAATTCAATGCATTCTTAAAGGATTTGGGCTATGTGTATGTTGATGAAACACAAAACCCAGCCTATCGACTTTTCCTGGGATAACTGCCTGCTGTATTTAACTGACATCTCCGATACAATCTCCAATAAAATGGAGCGCCGATGAATCTAACTAGTAAAGAAAATGTCGATAAAGTCATGCGCGGACTTCCTCCTCAGGCACGTACCGCGCTTGACGTTATGTCTGAGATGCAAAAAAGACCGCCAGAAGATGTCTTGCGTGACGAAATTCAAAAGTACATCGCAGGCAGACTCCCTTCTATCGACATAGAAGGTGCCATCAGAGTAGTTAAAGACAGAGCGTACCAAGCAGGCTACATTGTTGGTAGCCTTCGTAAAATTGCAAGCAGATGGGGTAGGGAGTAGCGGTCGACTTAGTAGACAGACTTTTCGCCTGGCGGACGGGTTTTGAACCGTCGATGTGTCCAAAGATATTGATCAGGATGCTTGAGAATGTAACCCTCCAACTCCTTATTTAATCTTGCGGTATCGGCTATCGCATCGTCAGTTGGGAAATTTTCCAGTGGTTTTGACAAATGCATGGTGTATCCGCTCTCGGTTGTTTCGGCAATACCCCAAATCACCTTGCTGCCGGTAAGTTTGGCAAGTTTTGAGACCATCGGTAAAGTGGCGGCTTGTACCCCAAAGAAAGGAACAAAAACTGAGTTTCTAGCCCCGTGATCCATATCCGGCAAGTAGTAAAAAGTGAGTCCTTCTCTCAAGACTCTAATGACTTGTTTAATGGCGGAGTTTGATTTCGGTATGAGTACGGGATCCGAAAACCGTTTTCTAGCATCGTAAGCCCACTTGTCCCAAACGGGGTTGGCCTGTGGCTGATAAAGTGAGGCCCCTCGATAAAAAGTATTGATTGCTATTCCTCCTGCGTCCAATCCTACGAAATGAGGAGCAACAATAATTAGAGGTCCCTCTTTGGTTAGCTTTACAAATTGTTCTTTTCCAGTGAATTGGACCATATCGGTAACCATCTTCTCGGTGCCGATAGCAAGAACACTATGGTCTAAGGCAGACCTTAAAAGGTTACGAAAAACGCCCTTGGCAACTTCTAGCCGCTTTTCTTCAGTCCAATCCGGAAAACATAGTCGAAGATTGATAAGAGCAATTTTTCGCCTTTTGGGAATTGCATACCAAGCGATAAATGCCAACAGGTTTGCCATCCTAGTTCGAGACGACTGTTTCCAGGTTGCCATGCTGTTGACAAGGCGGACGCATATTCTGGAAATCATTAGATTGAAGGCAGACCGTTTGACCATATTTAAGTTAGACAAAAGAAAAAGCGAGTAAATTACCCGTCAAAAGCAGTTCTTGATAATCAAATTAATTGAGATTATAGTTCTGCGGAGTCGCCGAGTTAAAAGACAACTTGCGGGGCGAGGAATCAAATACCGCTAAAGCGTCAGGAAGTACCTTCTTCATGACGCTGTGTCTCCCCTAACAAAACAAAAAATGGAGTGCAGCTATATGTCAAACTCTCAGAAAGAATACTTGTTTACTTCAGAGTCTGTCTCTGAAGGGCATCCGGATAAGGTTGCCGACCAGATTTCAGATGCGATTTTGGATGCCATTTTGGAACAGGATCCAAAGGCACGAGTCGCGGCGGAAACGCTTTGTACAACCGGTACCGTTATGCTTGCCGGTGAGATTACCACCACCGCGAACGTCAACTATGCTGATATTGTCCGAAATACTCTGCAAAGAATAGGTTATACAGATTCCAGCTACGGCATTGATCACAAAGGTTGTGCGGTGCTAGTCACTTATGACCGTCAGTCTCCGGATATCGCACAGGGTGTCAACAGCGCTCAGGATGATCCGCTTGAAAAAGGCGCCGGAGACCAAGGGCTAATGTTTGGCTACGCATGTGATGAGACAGACGCTTTAATGCCTGCTCCGATTTACTACGCACATCGACTGGTTGAACAGCAGGCTTTAATGAGAAGGAGTGGCGAAATGCCTTATCTCAGGCCCGATGCAAAAAGTCAGGTCACGATGCGCTATGTCAATGGCAGACCCGAGTCTGTCGAGACGGTGGTTCTTTCTACCCAACACACGCCGGACATGAGCGATGGCAATGAAATGAAGCCAGAATTCGTTGAAGCGGTAATCGAAAAAATAATTCGTCCTGTTTTTCCACCAAAAATGCTTAAAAACACGAGGTTTCTTGTTAACCCCACTGGCAGATTTGTAGTGGGTGGTCCTCAGGGCGACTGCGGATTGACGGGCCGCAAAATTATTGTGGATACCTACGGTGGGGCCTGCCCTCACGGTGGCGGAGCTTTTTCCGGGAAAGATCCGACAAAGGTGGATCGCTCAGCTGCCTATGCTTGTCGGTATGTCGCAAAGAATATTGTTGCTGCCGGATTAGCCAAACAGTGCCAAATTCAGGTGGCTTACGCTATTGGAGTGGCTAAGCCGGTCAATATCACGGTTTATACCGAAGGCACAGGCGTGATTCCTGACGAGAAAATTGCGGAACTGGTCAATGAATTTTTTGATTTAAGACCGGCAGGGATTATTCGAATGCTTGACCTTCAAAGGCCGATCTATTCCAAGACAGCCGCTTATGGTCACTTTGGAAGAAACGAACCTGAGTTCACATGGGAAAGAACTGACAAGGCGGCATTGCTGAGAAAAGCCGCAGGTCTTGATAAATAACAAAACGATTTCTTCGCAACAATCCCCTCTTTTTGAGGGGATTGTGTTATCAGCGGGATTACCGTCTAAAATCGCTCCAAATAATTTTGATCAAGTAAGACAATGACAGTACGACTTTTAACTGGTGTTACGCCAAGTGGCACCTTGCATCTTGGGAACTATGTTGGTTGCATCCGTCCGGCTATTCTTAAAAGCCAGGCGCCCGATACGGAAAGCTTTTATTTCCTTTCGGACTATCATGCGCTGATCAAATGCGCAGACCCCGCAAGGATAGAGAGAAGCCGTCTTCAGATAGCCGCGACATGGTTGGCTTGTGGGCTTGATCCGCAGAGGGTCCATTTTTATCGTCAAAGTGATCTTCCTGAGACTCTTGAGTTGTGCTGGATGATTAACTGCGTTACCTCAAAAGGTCTCATGAACCGGGCGCATGCTTATAAGGCCAAGGTGGAAGCAAATGTCAATGTAGGAGAAGATCCTGACAACGACGTCAGCATGGGACTGTTTTGCTATCCGATTTTAATGGCCGCCGATATTTTGATCTTCAGTGCGAATTTCGTGCCTGTGGGAAGAGATCAAATACAGCATATTGAAATGTGTCGGGACATAGCCATACGTTTTAATCAGATGTACGGCGCGGGCAAAGATATCCTTACATTGCCAGAGGCTCTTATTGATGAAGAAGTTGCCGTACTGCCGGGTTTAGACGGCCGAAAAATGAGTAAAAGCTACGACAATGTCATCCCGTTGTTTGAGGGTGGAGAGAAGGCTTTAAAAAATGCAATCTACAAGATTGTTACCGACTCGAAAGTGCCGGGAGAACCTAAAGACCCAGATTCAACTTCATTGACGGCAATCTATGAAGCCTTTGCAAACCATGAAGATAAACAGAGTTTCCGTGACCAGTTGAAGTCCGGCTTAGGTTGGGGAGAGGCCAAGGAAATTGTTTTTGACAAGGTAAATGCTGAGATTGGCCCCATGAGGACCAAGTATGAGGAGTACATGGGAGAGCCCGATGTTGTTGAAAAGATTCTTCAAGAAGGCGTTGAAAGAATTCGACCGATGGCCAAGGCTCTAGTCCAAGAGGCGAAACATGCGGTTGGTTTGAGAACTTTCAGAGTGCAGGCTCAGGAACAGAAAAAGTCTAAAAAAACCAAAACTGTTAGTCCGGTTTTAAAGCAATACCGTGATACTGACGGTCTTTTCTATTTCAAATTGATTGACAGTGACGGTAAGTTGCTGCTGACATCAGGCAAACTTGCCTCCGGTAAGGAGGTGGGCAAACTCTTGGGACAATTTAAAACTCAAGGGATCCAAGCGCTTGGAAGTGTCTTTTGTCAGATCGAAGAAGGGGTGACAGAGAAGCAAATTGAAGCGGTGCGGCTTGCCCTTATCTCTGATTAGCAGATATTTTCGCCACTGTTTTTTCAGTGATGATGTAGTTAAGAGGAATATCGTGTGGTTCGGGAGCAAAACTACCGCATACGAAAGCTTCCGGGCAAATTCCAGCGGTGGTGAATGTAGCACCTAAGTCTTGAAGGGTTTTAAGGTAGCGGTCGTAATAACCGCCTCCGTGCCCGAGTCTATAGCCTGCCGGAGTTATCGCCAAGCAAGGAATTAGAAAAAGTTGAGGAGTGCCAAACTCTTCACTTACCGGCTCCCTGATGTTGTGGGCTCCAAGTCGCATCTCCGTTGCAGGCGACCATCTCGCGAATCTCATCAATTTACCCTCACAGATGGGTAAATATGCAGCGTGCCCTTTGGAATCCTTTAACCATTGTCCGACACTCTCAGAAACACTGAACTCCGTCCTAAGGGCCATGTAAAAGCC
>CANQMZ010000007.1 GCA_947625105.1 uncultured Parasutterella sp. | reverse complement strand
TGTTTGATCCATGGGGAATTCTCGGCCCGGTAGCAACCTAATTTCGTTGATTTTTTTTAATGAACGTTGGGTGTCGGGATCAAAAATACGGATTTCATCGAGCTCATTGTCAAAAAAATCCAATCGATAGGGTTTTGAGGCTCCCATTGGAAACAGGTCAAGTAAACTACCGCGACTTGCAAATTCGCCAGGGGAAACTACCTGAGAGACATGTTCATAGCCTCGGGAAACCAACTGACTCCTTAATTTACCTGGGTCAATAGTTTCTCCTTTACGAAAGAAAAAAGTAGAGGCGGAAATGAACTCTTTAGGGGCAAGTCTTTGAGTGGCGGTAATGGAAGAGACGAGTAGGACATCAATATCTTGAAGTCCATTTTCCCGATTGAGCAAAAGATACAAACTATGAAGTCGGTCTCCAATAAGATCAGCGTGGGGACTCAAAACATCATAGGGAAGTGTCTCCCAATCAGGCAAGCTGTAGACTTTAAGATTTGGATTAAACCAGGCAATTTCATCTTGGAGACGAAGAACATCACTAGGGTCTGCGCAAACCACTGTCAAGAGCTGTTTTTGTTTTTTTAGGCATGTGGCATTCTGAGCGACCATCAAGGCTAACGCGCTTCCTTCTGGCGTGTCTTGCCGGTATTTATCTCCGATTTTGATCTCGGTAATATTCTTGCCGAGGACCGGCAGTTCATCAAAACTTTTTTTACTCATCTGTTAAGCCCGCAATGTGTCAAGCAACAGACTCCAGTCAGACCAAGCCCGTCGTTTTTCTTCTGGAGATCTAAGCAAGTAGGATGGGTGGTAAGTAACAATAATTTTTCTGGGTTTACCAACAACGGTTCTCTCGTGAACAACACCCCTAAATTTGGATAATGCATCCACGGAACCAAATAGCCATTCAGTGGCGGGTTTGCCCATTGCAACGATGATTTCAGGATCAGTCAGCTGTATTTGACGTTCGAGGAATGGTCTGCAGGCTAGGGTTTCGGAAGCCTCAGGCGTTTTATTCATTGGAGGCCTGCATTTTAAGGTGTTGACGATAACGGTATCTACGCCTCTTTTGAGCCGGCAAGCAGCCAAAATCGAGTCAAGCAGTTTTCCGCTTCTGCCGACAAAGGGCATGCCCTGCCTATCTTCATCAGCTCCAGGAGCTTCTCCAATGAGCATAATTCTGCAAGGAGGATTTCCTTCTCCGAATACGGTCTTATTTCTCTGTTTAGCTATCGAGCACATCTGGCAGTTCTTGACTAGGTTTTTGAGCTCTTCCCACGAAGAATTCAAGATCGTATATTCGCGTGTCTTATTGAATGCATCTTTATTGACACCCCTCCTATTGAATTGAGCTGTGACTTCGCTAATTTTTCTCAAATCTTCAGAAGCTCTTTGAACTTTCAGCTGTTCGCTCACGCTGTTTCTAACAGGAGAACTGGCTGGTTGCGTCTTCTGAGATGTTGCTTCAGTGGCGACATCTGATCTCACCGGTTGTGGTTTTGGCAGTCCTCCGCCAGTTCGTTGAACCCATTCTGGTCCCAACCCTAAGGCTTCCCAAAGAGCAGCTTTTCTTTCGTCTAACATGTTTAACCTAAATTTCCTTGCACATGGTCAATGCATCTTCATAACCGTTTTGGGTCCGATAATAACGCTCACGTACACCTAAGGTCTCAAACCCAAATTTTTTATAAAGTTCAATTGCTTCCAAATTGCTCTGTCTCACCTCGAGAAATATTTGTTTTACACCCTTTTTGGAACAATCCCGTATGAGAGCGTTCATCAGCTTGGAGCCGAATCCTTTTTTTTGGAAGGAAGGAAGCACCGCAATTCTTAACAGCTCGGCTGAATCCAAAACCGTTGTGTAGGCAATGTAACCGAGGTAATTTTCGTTTTGACGAATGGCAAAAACGTGATCTTGTTTTACCGAACCCGAAATCATTGATTCAGTCCATGGCTTAAGAAAAGAAGCTTCCTCAATGGAGACAATAGTAGAGACTAGTTTTTGAGTGATTTCTACAATTTCAGGTGAAGTATCGATCGGTGGCATGATCAGTTCATAAACCCGGCGCTTTTACGTTCTTTGATCGTCATGGCTACGTTGTCTCTGACATAAAGAGGAGAGGCCTCTTCCGGTCGGATCAAAATACCTCTTTTCCAAGAACCTAATCCGACAGTTATAAGCATTTTGGCATCGGGCTCTTCAACGGATAACAGGGTTTTGTTGGTAAGTAAACCAGCGGTATCTTCCGGATATATTTTGAAGGCATTGCCGCAAAACAAGGAGGCACCATATTGTTTGGTCAAGGAGATTAAGTCATCAGGGTGTATAAGGGATACCGAACACAATGGTTTGATTTGCCCGGAGATTTTTTTAAAAACGCGACAGTAACATTCGTGCATACGGGCATCAGTAGCACACAAAATGACTTCGTCGTCTTTTAAAACGGCAGCATGTTCGTTAACTAAAGCTTCGAGGGAACCCACGGAAATTAAAGGTTTGTCGAGAGCCCAACCCAAACCTTGAGCTATACCACAGGCAACTCTCAAACCCGTGAAAGCTCCAGGGCCCGACCCAAAAACAATAGCATCGAGTTCAGCGAATGTTCCCCCGGCACTCTTCAAACATTCCCTAAGCATGCCGAGGATGACTTCCGTGTGTTTCTGTCCAGGTTCAGAGACTAGAAAGGAATCTGTTTTGAAGCCACATACGGCAACAGAACACAAGTTGGCAGAAGACTCAATTGATAAAAGTCGAGGGTTCATCTTGGCTGAGTACGAATAAGACAGCCGATATTTTAATCGCTTAAGGGCTCAACTCAGCCGCTGGGGTTTTCGGGGCCAAATCAATTGGTACGACTAAGGAATCATCATTGTTAGGGTTTGACTTTCTAGTTTCAGCTTTTTCGGTAACGCTGTCGGGGTCCTGATTGGGCTTAACGCTTTTGATGGTGAGAATGAGCATCTGATGGTTGTCATCGCTAAGCTTACTAAGCGAGGACATCAATCTATTTTGTTCTTCCTCAGTTGCAGGTGTTTTTGGCAAGCCGGAAAGGATTTGCTGTCTCTGAGCTTGAAGAATTTGCTCTCTAAGCAACTGAAGTTCCTCTTTAGAGAGACGCTTATACAAGACAACCGCCTGATGATCTTTGCCATGATGATGACTGGAGACAAACCTTTGCCGTAATTCTTTCTTTTGAGCCGAAGTTAGTTGATTTCTAAGAGCTTTTCTTTCTTCTTTACCTAAAAGTCGCCAATGATAGTCGCGATGTCTTGGTGTCATGCTTGACCACATTTGTGCTCGACCTTTCGCATCAAGCTCCTGCCACTTGCAGGTTTCCTGATTTGGACCATGGGCCCTAGGGGACGTCCGATATGAGCCCTCGATATTTTGAGGTTGACCAAAATCGTGACTCACACCGTGAGGGCCGTGCGCCACCGCTAGAATAGGCTGCAAGCAGAGAGCAAATGTCAGTAAATATAGAAAAGGTTTCAACTGCAATCCTCGGTCATTTCTGAATTTATCTAGAATGTTATTAAACTTATTACCCAAAAGGAAGAGCTAATTTGTTTTTTTTCGTTTCTTTGGTAATAAATTCGGTTACAGCTTGTAAAAAGAATTCGGGAGGAATGATTTTATGCAGGATACTAACTTCACTGGTAAAGAGTCCACACCAATGTCTGGAGCTCCGGCTCCGCACCGCAGTCCCCGTATACTTGTTGTGGATGACGATAGCAGATTAAGAGATTTGTTAAGGCAATTTCTGACGAACAACGGTTTTCAGGTTGCGGTGGCAGAAGACGCAACCCAATTTAACCGCTTGTGGATCAGAGAACGCTTTGATGCCTGTGTTCTTGATGTCATGCTTCCAGGTGAGGACGGCATCTCCATTTTAAAGAGGGTTCGTGCCAACAAAGACAAAACGCCTATTTTGATGCTGACTGCCAAAGGAGAGGAGATTGACAGAATTCTTGGTCTTGAACTTGGTGCGGACGATTATCTGCCCAAGCCCTTTAATCCAAGGGAGCTTCTTGCCCGTTTACATGCCATTCTCAGACGCAGGGAACCGGTAGAGCCGCCTGGATCTCCAAGCAGGGGCGATGAGATCATCCAATTCGGCGGTTTCACTCTGAATTTGGGGACCCGTAAGCTCATGAAGGGCAATCAGGAAATTAGCCTTACTACCGGAGAGTTTGCTGTTCTTAAGACCTTTGCTCGTCACCCAAAGGTGCCTCTTTCACGCGACAAGCTAATGGAGATGGCTCGCGGCAGGGAATATGAGGCTCTTGACAGATCCTTGGATGTCCAAGTCTCGCGGCTTCGTAAGATTATTGAGCCGGATCCTTCCAAACCTAGATATCTGCAAACAGTTTGGGGACTTGGTTACGTTTTCATTCCTGACGGAGATTCATCCAGTTCCTAACGTTTGAGTCTTGACAGATATTTGATGACAGCTGAAAACTCAAGGTTTAAAAATCACCGAGCGTTCTCTGGGTTGTTTTGGAGAACGTTCGGTATGTTGTTGATCTTGGTTTTTACTAGCATAGGCGCTTGGCTGTATGGTCTTTCACTTCTCGATGAAGGACCAAGGGCTATCAATACCTCGCAGCGCTTGACATCCATTGTTTCCCTGACTCGTTATGCGTTGGTGAGCGCCGATACAAGTTTTCGTGTTGACCTCATTCTTACTCTTGCCCGTAGCGAGGGTCTTCTTATCGTCCCAAAGGAAAAAGATGACTTAGTGACAGGAGTAAAAGCAACCCGACTTAATGAGCTTATCCTAGAAAATTTGCGTAAAGCGCTAGGATCTCACACCGAACTTGCGAGCAGTGTTAACGGGGTGCGTGGTCTGTGGGTGAGTTTTCAGATTGAGGGAGATGAGTATTGGCTGAGAGCCGAAAGAGGTGAGCCAACCCCAAGGTTGGGTGCTAATTGGGCAATATGGTTCGGCGGCATGCTTCTTTTGTGCACCGTATTTACCGTTCTCATTACGGGTCGCTTGATAGATCCCTTGGAAAGATTAAGCAGGTTTGCCCGAACGCTTGGCGGCGGGAAATTGCCTGATCCGCTACCTTTGGAAGGTCCCACTGAAATTCAGCAAGTCAACGAAAGTTTTAACGTGATGGTTGCTGACTTGAAAAGGCTAGCCAGTGACCGTGAGCTTCTGCTAGCCGGAGTCAGTCACGATCTAAGGACTCCTATTACGAGGTTAAGGCTTGAAGTGGAGATGGCCTCTTTGAACGAAAGCACTAAAGAGGCCATGTGCAGTGACCTGGATCAAATGGAGGGTATCGTCAAGCAGTTTATGGCCTATACGCGCGAAGGCGAATCCAAAGTTGAAGTCGTCAACATCTCCGATTCACTTAGAGAAGTCATCCACGCCACTCGCATTGAGCACCAACCAGATGTTGAGTGTCACATTTCAATAGATGATGGTTTGGAAGTTAGGGCCAATCCGACGGATCTCATGCGTGCCATACAAAACATCATCGTTAATGCCGGCAAATACGGAAGAAGCCAGGATGGTATTCTGCGGTTGAATATCAGACTTAAACATCTTAAAAAACGCAATTGCGCCGGACTTCTAATCTCGGACGATGGACCTGGGGTGCCCGAAACCGAATTCGAAAGGCTTCTTAGACCTTTCGAAAGGGGTGTGAAAGCAAGGTCTAACACTTCTGGTTCGGGGTTGGGGTTATCAATCGTTGATAGAGTGGCGAAAGCCGGCGGCGGCCAAGTCACTCTCTCACAAAACATTCCTAACGGCTTACGGGTACACCTAGTTCTGCCCCTAGTCCCTAGCGAATCTGTGACTCGTCAAAGTTAAGCTCGAGACCGCAAAAGAATTACAGCCTGGGCAACTAAACCTTCTTCCCTACCTTCAAAACCGAGATGTTCATTGGTCTTAGCTTTCACGTTAACCGCGTTTACCGGGAGATGGAGAATCTGTGCGATAGATTCTCTGATTTGATTTTTATACGGAGAAAGTTTGGGCGCCTGAGCGATCACCGTGCAGTCAAGATTTACTGGCTTCCAACCTTTAGCCCAAACGATGTTTAATGCCTCCCCTAAAAGAAGGCGACTGTCGGCATCTTTGTATTTCGGATCAGTATCAGGAAAGTGGCTGCCAATATCTTCGAGACCGGCAGCGCCAAAAAGGGCATCGGTAATGGCGTGCAATAAAACATCTGCATCCGAATGTCCTTCCAATCCTCTGTCGTGATCAATTTTGATCCCGCCAAGGATGAGACTTCTTCCTTCGACGAGACGATGGACATCGTAGCCTTGACCTACACGAAAATCAATGACTGCCACGGATTTCTCCTTGTGTTCGGTACTGAAAAATTGCCTTTGCCATCCAAAAGTCCATCGGATGGGTGACTTTAATGTTGGTGGGGGTACCCTTGACAATGTCAACTAAGTGCCCTGCAGCCTCCATGGCACTAGCCTCATCTGTGGGTTTTTCGCTTGGATTTGCTAACGCCTTAAGGAGTTCACCGTTTTTAAAACATTGCGGTGTTTGAGCGCACCACAGGTTGTCACGAGAAACGGTTTTTTCTATCCCACTTCCGTCCAAGGTTTTTTTTAGTGTGTCATTGACAGGAACAGCCAATATGGCTCCATGATCGGTTGCAAGGCAATGATCAATGAGTTTTGTGACATCGGATGTGAGGAGGCAAGGTCTTGCGGCATCGTGGACCAATACCCAGTCGTCTTGTGCTAGAGCAGAAAATGCTAAGCCGTTTCTAACACTGTCAGAACGAGAGTTACCGCCGACCCTGGCAACTTTTACCCTCGGGTCGTCAAAATGTAAGTGTTGTCCAAGGATGTCAGCAGGGGAAACAACGATGGCAAGCTCTTCAATACGAGGCTCGGCTAGAAGAGCTGCCACTGAGTGCTCAAGCATGGATTTGCCTTGAATTTGCAAATACTGCTTGGGGGAGGAGCCTCCCATTCGGCTACCGGAACCAGCAGCTACAACCAGTGCAGCTATTTTTTGGTCTTTTTTTTGCACCACGGGTTTCCTCCTTGCGTTGTCGCTTAGGCATTATCTAAACAGACAAAGATATCTTTTTCAGGCCAACGAGATTTTGGACGGTCTCTATTGTGGTCATCATCAGCATCGTAGCCCAAGGTGATGACAAGAGCTGAAGTAAACCCGTAGTTGTCAAGGTTAAGAATTTTGTCCATTTCTTCAGGATTAAATCCCTCTATCGGAGTGGAATCAATTCCCATCGCCTTAGCTCCATACAATAGAGTTGTCATGGCAATGTAAGCCTGATGTTTTGCCCAACACTGAGTCACGCCACGAGAGTCAAGAAGGTCTATGTATACTTTACGGAATTCGTAAGCTGATTTAGCAATATCTTCGGATTTGATTCTCCCATCAGCTTTTTCTTGATCAATAAGTTTCCGTTGATAAGTTTCCGGAAGAGATTTACGCACGGCGATTACAACAAAGTGGGAGCAAGTGTCTAGACGATCCCAATTGAAATCGAAAAGAGCTGGTCTGATGCGGTTTTTAGAAGCCTTTGCTGAACCCCAAATGAACATCCAAGGCTGGCTATTTACCGATGAGGGGGAAAGCTGGAGAATTTTTTTCAGCTTTTCAAAGTCAGATTTCGAGATTATTTTTTCGGGGTTGAATTTCTTGGCTGTAAAGCGTTTTTCGGACAGTTCTATAAAATCCATTTTTTCACCTTTGATGAGATTACCGTAACAGCGTATATACTCTCGAAGACACAGAACTAACCGCCTTAGTCTAGGAGAATTAGCAGTTAGTATCAATCCTACACTTTTTGAAGATTAATTGACCGTGAAAACTAGAATATTGGTTACTGGGGCAAACGGCTATATCGGCAGTGCGCTTGTTCATACCTTGATTGGTCGTCAGAAAGAATTCCATGTGGCAGCATGTGCTCGTCGAGGCAGCATACTTCAAAGCAAGTTATTAAAAGTTTTTCTGGTTGGCAACCAAGAGGACAATCAGGATCTAAGTGAGCCACTGAGGGATGTTGATGTGGTGATTCACTGCGCTGCTATGTCTCGCAACAAAGGTCCTACAGGGTGGTCGAGTTCCTCGGCTTACAGAAGAGTTAACACAGTCGGTACTTTTCATTGGGCTTGGGAAGCGGCAAGAGCAGGAGTCAAAAGGTTTGTTTATGTATCAACCTCAGCGGTAAACGGTGAGTCAACTAAAAAGGGCGAAAAGTTTCATGCCGACTCTTTACCAAGACCGAAAACTGCTTTTTCTATTTCTATGTGGGAGGCTGAGAGAGAATTGAAATATATCTCTCGAGAAACTGGCATGCAGATCGTGGTAGTTCGGGTTCCAATGGTTTATGGCCCAGGCTGTGGGGGCCTCTTTGGAGAGGTGACAAATATGATTCGTTTTTGTTTGCCCCTTCCCCTCAGAAGCTGCAAGAACAATAAGCTCTCGTTGGTGGGAATAGATAACCTGGTGGATTTTTTAATTTGTGTTGCGACTCATCCTGCTGCAGCCGGCCATACGTTTATGGTCAGTGATGAAAAACCGCTTAGTGCTTTGGAGATATTTAAAAAACTTTCAAAGTCAGGCAATAGACCCTTGCTTTTTTGGCCTATGCCAGTGACTATTCTCAAGTTCTTGAATGATTATCTTGGTCGAAGCGCTTGGGGTGAATTCTTTTTTGATAGTCAAGTTATAGATATATCCAAAAATAAAAGGCTTCTGGGATGGTTTCCGCCCAACACGGTAGAGCAGTCTTTTAGCAGAGTATGGGAAAGAAACGGAGAGAGTTACTCGAAATAAACTGCTTAAAAGTTTTATCCTTACCAACTCCTATACAACTTCAAAAGTTTAATTGCGTAGTTTCCTAAATGCCCATTCTGTTGGAAATAGCTTTGGCAACTCTAATATCCACGGTACTTTCTGTGGTCCTTGCCGGATTAATCAGCTTTCGTTTCTTGGACAGATATATGTCCAAGATGCTATGCATTTCTGCAGGGCTGCTCCTGACGGTTGCTTTTACACATCTTCTACCGGAAGCTTTTGAGATTCATGAACATGCAACTTCTATCGGCTGGACCCTGCTAATCAGTGTTTTGCTTTTGTGTTCAATGGAGTTTTTATTTAACCGACCTGATCACGACAAAGTATCTGGAATTATTGAAGAGAGCAGAAGCCGCTCCATGAGGAGTGGCGCAGCAATCCTTGTTGGGGACTCCCTGCACAATTTCACAGATGGGATCTTAATCGCTAGTTCTTTTATGGTTAGCTCCAGTCTAGGGTGGGTAACGGCTATGGCTATCATGGCGCATGAAGTTCCTCAAGAAGTGGGTGATTTCATGGTACTTTTACATTCGAATTTCAGCCGTAGAATGGCGCTTTTATGCAATCTGTTAAGCGGCTTTCTTTCAATACTCGGAGGTGTTATTGGTTACTTTTTACTTGACACAGTCAAGGAGATCGTACCGTACGCATTTGCTATCGCGGCTGCCAGTTTCATTTATATCGCTCTTTCAGATTTGATTCCTGAAATTGTAAGAAAACAAAAATCGGGTTATCTGATCCAGATATTTTTTATCTTACTTGGAGTTGCAGTTGCTGTGATTGCCACGGGAAATATGCACGTCCACTGAAAAGATCACTTATTTTAAAAAGTAGTTTTTACTTGAATTGCCTACATGGCCAAAAAGTTAGTTAATGTCGCTGGAAAATCCATGTCCGATTAAGGTGGCGAGGCGAGTTGTCACAACGAGGAAACATAATTCAAAAACGCCACAGTCTTTTCTTTTGCGCAAACTCCTTGGATTTTTTTATCTATCATTTAAAATTGCTCGGGCAAAAGATTAGGGTGGGTCAACTAATCTGTTACAACGATTTGATTCCAGGTAGTCATAGTCATGGAAAAGAAAATTGAAAATATGAGTTTTGAAGAGGCGATTGCCGAGCTCGAGTCCTTGTCACAGCAAATGAGCAAAAGTGGCTTGTCTTTGGAAGATAGTCTTAAGGTCTATGAGCGAGGAGTCAAACTCAGCAAGCATTGCAAAAAGCTTTTGGAAACCGCTCAAGAAAAGATTCAAGTCCTTGACCAGGAATTGGCCGAGGTTGATCAAACCAATGGTGACGACGTAATACCATTCTAAGTTTTTCTTTCTTGTTCCCCTACTATCAGTCATGTTTGATTTTGCCGAGTGGATTAAAAGCATTCAAAACAGCGTGGAAACTGTTGCACAAAAAGAGTTACCGGTTAGCGGGACAGGTTCTCAACTGGAAGAAGCCATGCGTTATTCCGTGCTCGGTGGAGGAAAGCGTGTTCGTCCACTTTTGGTTTTTGCTTCAGGAACACTTACGGAGGCAAAAAAAAGAGATTTAGATTTGGTCTCACTTGCCGTGGAATGTGTCCATTGCTATTCCTTAGTCCATGACGATTTACCCTGCATGGATAATGATGTCTTGCGCCATGGTAAGCCGACTACACATGCTCAATTTGGCGAGGCAATGGCTATGCTCGCAGGAGATGCCCTGCAACCGGAAGCTTTCAAATTGATTCTTAAAACAGGAGTGAAAGCAGAACAGAAAAATAAGTTGATAGAAATTCTTGCTCGAGCTTCTTCAGTCGATGGGATGTGTGGGGGTCAGGCGATTGATTTAAGTGTGGTTGGTCAAAAAATGACGATGACGGAACTTGAAAAGATGCACCGTATGAAAACTGGAGCGCTTCTTTTAGGATCCGTTCTCATGGGAGCATGGACAGGAAAAATTGAACTGATCAGCAATGGTTTGCTGAAATCACTTACGGCTTATGGACGAGCTATCGGTCTAGCGTTTCAAATCGTTGATGATATTTTGGATGTCACTGCCGACTCCAAAACTTTGGGAAAGACAGCGGGGAAGGATGCTTTGGAAGATAAACCAACCTATGTTTCTCTTTTGGGATTAGATAAAGCAAAAGAGCTTGCTCACAAGCAATTGTCTCTCGCATTAGGAGCGCTAAGCGATGTCCCAGAAAGCCAAGGCAAGGAATTGTTAGAAAACCTGGCCCGTATGATTGTGCGAAGAGGTTATTGAAAAATGCCCGGACTGCTAAAAAAAATAAATTCACCGGCTGACTTAAAAACACTTTCGATCAGTCAACTGCAAGAGCTTGCCGAAGAGCTTAGGGCATTCATCATTGAAAATGTGTCCAAGACCGGCGGTCATTTATCTTCATCCTTGGGTTGCGTAGAGCTAGCTATAGCGATTCACTATGTTTTTGATACGCCCTATGACAAGCTCATATGGGATGTCGGTCATCAAGCTTACGCCCATAAGATTTTGACTGGCAGACGTGATCAAATGCAAACGCTGAGACAGTACCATGGTATTTCTGGTTTTCCTAAAAGAGAAGAAAGCGAATACGATACGTTTGGTACAGGCCATTCTTCCACTTCAGTCTCCGCCATGCTTGGTATGGCAATTGCGGCAAAGGCTAAAGGCGATCACGTCAGAAATCACATTGCTGTGATCGGAGATGGCGCGATGACCGGAGGAATGGTCTTTGAGGCCCTTAACTGTGCCGGTGATAGGAAGGACATCCGTTTATTGCTGATTCTCAATGACAATGATTATTCAATTTCCTTACCTGTGGGGGCTCTAAACAAGCACTTTACTCGTTTGATGAGCGGAAGGTTTTATGCCCAAGCAAGGGATATCGGGAAGGCCATTGTTAAGCCTTTTCCAAAGCTTTACGACCTGACTAAGAGGGCTGAAGAATACAGTAAGGGCATGGTTTCTCCACATTCAACATTGTTTGAGGAGTTCGGGTTTAATTATCATGGCCCAATAGATGGTCACGACATTAGTGCGTTAGTACCTGTTTTGCAGAATTTGAAGCAACTCGATGGCCCTATGGTTTTGCATGTTGTTACAGAAAAGGGCAGAGGATACGAACCAGCAGAACACAATCCTACTCAGTACCATGGTATTTCTCCCTTTGATACGAAATGTGGCATTGTCTCCAAACCACACGCCAAGACCTACACCGAGGTATTCGGTGACTGGATAGTGGAGATGGCAGAAAAGGATCCAAAACTTGTGGCAATTACTCCTGCTATGGAAGAAGGTTCTGGTCTGGTTCGCTTTGCCCAAAAATTTCCAAATCGTTTTTTTGATGTGGCAATCGCAGAGCAGCATGCGGCTACTTTTGCAGCGGGTTTGGCAGCAGAAGGTCTCAAACCTGTTTTGGCCTACTATTCAACTTTTGCTCAAAGAGGCTTTGATCAGATAGTGCATGATGTCGCATTGCAAAATTTGCCGGTAGTTTTTGCCGTGGATAGAGGTGGTTTGGTGGGTGCTGACGGTCCGACCCATCATGGTAGTTTCGATTTATCTTTTTTACGTTGCATTCCCAATCTCACGATCATGGCTCCCTCTAATGAGAACGAATGTCGGCAGATGCTCTACACGGCTTATCAATTGAATTCTCCCGCCGTGGTTCGATATCCAAGAGGTAAGGGACCAGGAGTTGAGATTGAAACTCAGATGAAAGAGCTGCCTATTGGAAAAGCAGTGATGCTCAGAAAAACATCGGCACCTAGGGGAAGGAGGGTCGCATTGCTGGCATTTGGTTCTATGGTGGAACGCGCCCGAGAAGTTACCCAAAAAGTTGATGCTACCGTCTATGACATGAGGTTTGTCAAGCCAGTTGACAGACAGGCAGTCAAAGAAGCGGGTTTGGAGCATGATCTTTTGGTGACTATGGAAGAAAATGTAATCATGGGAGGAGCTGGAGACGCTTGTTTCGAGGTTTTGGCCGCCGAAGGGCTGACCCCACAAATCCTACAAATAGGAATACCTGATAAATTCATCACCCACGGGGATACTGACAGTCTGATGAAAGAATGTGGATTGGATTCTGATAGTATCATTCAGAAAATAACCGAACGACTAACGAAAAGTGAATAACGGAGTTCGCTATGGCGCTTAAGATTCAGAAGGATTTCAATCTTAGTAGATTCAATACATTCGGGGTTCCCGCCAAAGCTAAAGAGTTTGTTGAAATTAGCGGTATTGAAGATCTTTTGTTGTTGCGAAACTATTTGAAAGCAAATCCTGATCTTCCGTTTTTGATTTTAGGTGCCGGAAGCGATGTTCTTTTTAAGGGAGATTTCCAGGGGTTAGTCGCTCACATGGGAATTCAGGGTTTGGATTTTCTAGAGGAAACGGACGAATTTTCTTTTGTTAAGGCCTATGCGGGCGAAAACTGGCATAGCTTCGTTAGAAGAATGCTTGATTCCGGTCATTTGGGTTTTGAGAATTTGGCAATGATTCCTGGAACAGTGGGGGCGGCCCCAGTTCAGAATATTGGCGCTTACGGTTTGGAAATCGCTGAACGTATCGAAAACGTTGAGTGCTTTGACCTAGTGACAGGCGAGTTTAAAAATCTCAGTACGCAAGAATGCGATTTCAGGTATCGTGACTCTATTTTCAAGAAGAAAGAGAACAATAAATTGGTTATTGTCTCTGTTACCTTCAAGATCCCTAAACAATACGAGCCATGTGTTGGTTATCGAGAACTCGCCAGTGAAATAGAGGCAAACCGCATTGTCCATATTACAGCTTCAGATGTATATGCTTGCGTTACCTCTTTGCGCAAGAGAAAGTTACCGGATCCCACGAGGGTGGGTAACGCAGGCAGCTTTTTCAAGAATCCCATTGTTGACAAGGAAAAACTAAACCAATTGCTGGAACAAAACCCTTCAATGATTTTCTATCCTTTAGCAGGAGGGCGATATAAATTGTCTGCCGCATGGCTTATAGATAATTCAGGTTTGAAGGGAATTCGTTTAGGGGATGTAGGAGTTTGGGATAAACAGCCCTTGGTTTTGGTCAACTATGGACAAGCTAGAGGGGTAGACGTATTCGACTTGGCTCAAGAGGTTAAGTACAGAGTCAAGAACTGCTTTGGTGTCAGATTGGAGCCGGAGGTTGTAATTCTGGGATGACGCCTTGAACCTAAAATTAAAACGGCAGCGCTAGCTGCCGTTTCTCATCATTGTTTTACCTTGCCAAGGAGCAAATACTCCATGATAGCCTTTTGGATGTGAAGCCTGTTCTCTGCTTCATCCCAAACAAGAGACTGAGGTCCGTCAATAACTTCAGAAGAAACTTCCTCTCCTCTGTATGCCGGTAGGCAATGCATGAAAACCGCATCAGGATTAGCCGCTTTCATGACTGCGGTATTGACTTGCCATCGGGCGGAAACAGATCGGCGTTTTTCCTGTTTTTCGTTATACCCCGTAGATTTCCAATTATCTGTCGTTACAAGATCAGCGCCCGTTGCAGCTTCTTCTGGTGTTAAGAAAAATTGGTAGCACTGTTTCTGTGGGACTTGTCTTGGATTGATGGTAAAGCCCACAGGAGCATAGATATTTACCTTGAAGTCCAAAATATCTGCCGCTTGTAGCCACGAATACAAAACATTATTGGCATCTCCAATCCATGCGAGCGTGATGCCCTTGATGTTTCCACGGTGCTCCATATAGGTCATGATGTCACCCATGATTTGGCATGGGTGATTTTCATTGGTTAGGCCGTTTAGAACAGGAATAGTGGAGTTATTCGCAAAGGCTTCTAGCCTCGAGTGCTCGGGGGTGCGCAACATAACGATGTCGACCATGCGGGAGAGGGTTCGAGCCGTATCTTCAATGGACTCCTTATTTTTGAGTTGAGAGTCATGATTATTAAGGAAGATTGTCGAACCACCCATTTGAGCAAAACCGGCTTCAAAAGATACTCTGGTTCTAGTGCTGGCTTTTTCAAAAATCAGCGCCAACATTTTCCCCTCAAAGGGTCTATAGCGAATACCGGATTTTTGCATCCGTTTCAGTTCTAGGCCTCGGTTGAGAAGATAGTTTAGGCTATCAGCCGAAAAGTCTTTAATTGCTAGAAAATTGGTTGCCATGAGCGACTATATCTTTGGTTGAGCTAAGAAGGATCTAACAAGCGGGGTAATTCTCTTGACCAGTTCGTCGGCTTCCGCCTCAGTGAGGGTAAGAGGTGGAACTAGACGGATCACATTGCCTGCGGTCACACTGAAAGTCAGACCCGCTTTGAGTCCGGGTTCTAATATGTCGTGCGCATCGCGATCAAGCACGATACCGAGCATTAGACCTTTACCGCGAATCTCGAGGACACCCGAGAAACCGTTCATTGATTTTGAAAGTGCCTTTTTCAATTTTTTGCCGACTTCAAAAGCGTTTTCTACAAGTTTTTCATCTTCAATGATGGACAGTGTTTCAAGTGCGGCTCTCATGGCTAACGGATTACCGCCGAAGGTGGAACCGTGATTTCCAGGACGAAGAATATTGGCCTTTTCACTCACGACAACTGCTCCGACGGGGACACCACCGGCCAAGCCTTTAGCCAATGTCATGATGTCTGGCTTGACTTCAGCCCACTGATGGGCAAACCACCTACCGGAGCGACCTAATCCGCATTGGATTTCATCACAAATCATCAGCCAGTCGTTTTGGTTACAAACTTCCCGGACTTCTTTAATGAAATTTAGATCTAAAGGAATGACTCCGCCTTCACCGATGATTGGCTCGAACATGACAGCAACAATGTTCTTATTGGCTTCTGCAAGTTCCTTGACCCTGCCGATATCTCCCTCTTCAATCACAATGAAACCTTCGGTGTAGGGAGAAAAGTCTTCTCTTACAGACGGATTCCCAGTAGCTGAAAGTGTTGCAATTGACCTACCGTGAAAAGCGTGTTTAAGAACGATGATGTTAGGAACATCAATGTTCTTTTTATGGCCAAATTTACGAGCGATTTTAATGGCGCACTCGTTTGCCTCAAGCCCCGAATTACAAAAAAAGGCGGCTTGAAGTCCTGAGTGTTCGACTAATTTTTCTGCGACCTTTTCTTGCAAATCAATGGTGAAATAGTTTGAACAATGAATAAGCTTACTTGCTTGATCGGAAATCGCCGAAACGAGCCTCGGATGAGCATGGCCCACGACATTGACTGCAATCCCAGCCAGTGCATCCAAGTATTTATTACCGTTTTTATCCCACAGCCAAACACCTTGGCCATGATCAAAACAGACAGGGAGCCGACCGTAAGTATTCATTAAGTGTGTCATTGTTTTTCCTTGTCATAAGAAGGTAGTAATCGATCCGACCTATTATAGGACCTAGTTTTTCTTTAAAAACTGAAAAAACTAAAAACACGGAACCCAAAAGAAAAAGCGCACCGAATGAGGATGCGCTTTCGAATTCTATTCCTAGGTGACTTAGGCCATCGCCTTGATAGAAGCTACCAAGCGTGTCTTATGGCGAGCGGCCGCATTCTTATGCAACACACCTTTGTCGGCCATGGAGTCAATCACTGACTGGGCTTTTTGGTATGTTTTTTGAGCGACTTCTTTGTCTCCAGCCAATACAGCCTTGCGAACACTCTTGATTGCAGTACGGTAGCGAGAGCGCTGAGCAGAAAGGTGCTTGTTACGAGCAACTGCCTGGATAGCGCGCTTGCGGGCTTGTTTCGAATTTGCCATTATTAATTTCCTTGCCTTTTCTTGCGAGTGGCGTACTCATATTTTTACCGGTCGCCACTTGCATTTACTGCTGGCTCAGCCGGTTTGGTTAATCAAAAAGTGGTGCGCGACTTTGCAGCCGACACCCTCGAAAGTCGCAGATTATACGAGAAACACTTTATGATTTCAACAATTCAGATGAAGTTTTTTGCTTTTTCCGAGTAGACCCGACAAATCACGTCCATCAGCAAATGGCATCAGATTTGAACAAGGAAAATATCCAATACCTAGATTTTGAATTGTTAGAATTCGCAAAATTTAGTATGTATGAACCTTTGGCAGTCTAAGAAGTAGCAACGTGAGCATTTTTAAAAACGCAGTTATCATTTCCGGGATGACTCTATTATCCCGGATTACAGGCTTGATTCGGGACATCCTGATCGCTCGATACTTTGGCGTCAGCGGAGATACCGATGCATATTATGTGGCTTTCAGGTTGCCAAATCTGCTCCGCAGGTTGTTTGCCGAAGGGGCTTTTCAGCAAGCATTTGTTCCAATGCTTGCCGATGCAAAAAGTACGAAATCACAACTAGAGGCCAAGAACTTCATAGACAAAGTGGCTAGCCTCTTGGCTACAGTGGTATTGATTGTAAGTATTCTTGGTGTTGTCGCTGCTCCTATTTTAGTTTGGATTATTGCCTCAGGGCTAGCAGAAGAACCGGCAACATTCGCTACAGCGACTGAGCTCACGCGTTACATGTTTCCATATATTTTCTTCATGTCAATGGTGGCCTTGTCGTCGTCTATTCTGAATACTTGGAAGCATTTCGCCATTCCGGCAGCGGTTCCTATTTTGCTTAATCTGTCGCTCATCTGCGCTACTTTGTTCATAGCTCCGCATGTGAGTAGGCCGATCTTTGCTTTGGCAATTGGCGTCATGTGCGGAGGTTTTCTTCAGCTTTTTGTGCAAATTCCGATGCTTTTAAAAATGGGTTTAATGCCGAGGTTAGTTAATCCGGTTGCAGCCTCCAAAGACGAATCGGTCCGTAGGGTGTTAAAGCTGATGGTTCCCGCTCTTTTTGCGGTCGGAGTTGCGCAGATTTCTATTTTGATAAATACCAACATTGCCTCTTTCCTCCAAGAAGGTTCAGTGACATGGCTTGCTTATGCCGATCGATTGATGGAGTTTCCAACGGCCCTCCTTGGTGTTGCATTAGGTACGGTATTGCTGCCGAGCCTATCGGCTGCCTTTGCCAAGGGACTCTACGACAGGTACAACGCACTTCTTGATTGGGGTTTAAAGCTGGTGGTGGCTTTTGCAATTCCCGCTGCTTTAGGTCTCGCTTTTTTGGGGGAGGGGCTGGTTTCGGTGCTATTCCAGAGTACGAGGTTTAATACCAATGATGTTTATCAGACTTCAACGGCTGTCTTGGGCTATGCCTGTGGACTCATTGGACTGATTGGAATCAAGATTCTAGCCCCTGGTTTTTACGCTCAAAAAGATATAAAAACTCCTGTAAAAATAGCTGTTGCGGCTTTAATCGTAACCCAGCTTTTTAACGTTTTGAATGTGCCGCTTTTCTCCCATGCTGGTCTAGCCTTGTCCGTTGGTCTCGGAGCCTGCTTTAACGCTTGCACTTTGCTGATCGTATTGCGTAGAAGAGGTTTTTATCATCCCGAAGGAGGATGGAAGAAACTTTTTATCTCCGTTTTTGTTGCAAGCCTTGTTCTTTGTGCTTTCCTTGTCATAGCTCAATGGAATTTTGAGTGGACGGAACTTACCTGTAGGTGGATATACAAGGTGGGATTGTTGCTGGTAATAGTGATTGGAGCTGTGCTCCTTTATTTGGCGACGCTTTTCCTGTTTGGCTACAGATTGTCGGATTTAAAAGCGAGTGAAGTCGATTGATCTTTTTGTGCTCGGCTACGAGTTTTGGGCTATTCAATATCCACAGAACTCTTAAAAGGCAAAAGATTAGGGAAGGCGACTAATTCATCGTCAGGCAGCATCATCAATGTTTCTGGGCCATATTCTGCGCTGTTGTAGGCATAATTGAGTTTGGCATAGACATTGACGATAGCCTCGTTAATGATATCTTCAACTTCTTCGGGAGAATCTTCTAATTGGGCAATTAGGTCCTCAAGAGCTTCCTTCGCATCGGAAAGAGTAGCTATGGACCACTCTGCGTCAAACTTCCTTTCTTCACTCACGATATTTCCTTTCTTGTTGGGTTGGAGTCGCTACCTGGGTTTAGTGTTCTTTGCATAAGAACGGAATCAATCCAACGGTTAAATTTGTAGCCAACGGCTCTGAGCAAACCTGCGTGGACGAATCCGCATTTTTTGTGAAGCGCTATCGAGGCTCGATTTTCAGAATCACCAATAACGGCAACCATTTGTCGAAAACCCTTCTTTTGACAGCGTTCAATTAGATTTTCCAGCAACTGGAGTCCAACCCCATCGTTTTGGCATTGAGGATGGACGTAAATGGAATCTTCGACCGTGTTGTAATAGGCCGCCCTGGTCCTATATGGACCGGCGTAAGCGTAGCCGACTATATCGCAACCCAAGCAAGCCACGATGTAATCGCCACCCCAGTCTTTAATCTTTTTAAAGCGGTTGAGCATCTCTTTGTCGTCAGGTGCGGTAACCTCAAAACTCCCCGTCCCTAACAAAACCGCCTGTTCGTAGATGCTGGTGATTGAGTCCATGTCGGAATCACGAGCATCTCTAATTTGTACTGTGAGCATAATGAATTAACTCTTCTGTTGTTTTTTGTGATTTTAGACCGCTCGTAATCGCCTAAAAACAAAGAGATCTCAACAATTGATGAAGAGATCTCACTTCGAGTATTCAAAGGCCATGCCAGCCGTCACATAGACATCATGGGGTCCACATTAATCTTCAGTTGTTGCAGAATTGTGGCAGAAATTTCTTCAATGGATTTCGTGGTTGAAGAAAGGTACTGGATTCCTTCCCTTTCCATCATTTTCTGAGACTCGCTGACCTCATAACGGCAGTTCTCGATAGAAGCGTAACGGGAGTTTGGTCGTCTTTCGCTTCTAATCTGCGAGAGTCTTTCTGGAGCAATGGAAAGACCAAAAATCTTTCCTTTGCATTCTTCAAGAATTGGTGGAAGTTCTCCACGATCAAAATCTTCGGGGATGAGAGGGTAGTTTGCAGCCTTTATTCCGAATTGCATCGCGAGATATAAACTCGTAGGTGTTTTCCCGCTTCTCGAAACTCCTACTAAGATAACATCAGCGTCGCCTAATCCTTTGTTGGTCTGTCCATCGTCATGAGCTAACGTGTAGTTGATAGCATCAATTCTCTTGTTGTAGCGTTCCTGGTCGCCGATTTCATGGCTTTTGCCGACGGAGTGATCGCTAGGCACGCCAAGTTCTCTTTCAAGCGGACCGACAAAAGAACGGAATAGCTCAATGACGAAAGCATTGCAGTACTCGTTGAAAGCTGCGGTTAAGGAACTAGCGACAAGAGTGGAGAAAACTAACGGGCGGACTCCACTTTCTTTACCTATCTCATTGATTTTTAAAGCGGCTTCTCGGGCCTTTTGTTCCGTGTTAACAAAAGGCATTCTATAGCGCGTGTACTGTAAACCTTGAAATTGGGCGAGCACTGAATTTGCCAAAGTCTCGGCCGTGATAGCCGTGGCATCAGAAACAAAAAAAACGGTTCTTAATTTTGGTTTGTTGGGAGTATCAGAATTATTTGCTGTCATAAGTTGCCTAAACGCGAACTAATCCGAAATCAGGTAATAGAGGCTAAAATTTAGCAAATTTTTACTCTTCAAATTGAGGTACGACATGCAAGAAAACCGTTTTGTTATTCCCTTTAGTCAACTTCGTATGACCGATGTTGAAATTGTAGGTGGTAAAAATGCCTCGCTCGGTGAACTGCTCAGCCAGCTTACAGAGGCTGGTATTCGCGTTCCCGATGGATTTGCAACAACGGCGGAAGCCTTTAGGGTATTCCTTCGCGAAGGTGGTCTTGAGGAAAGAATAGATCAGAGGCTTGCAAGCTTGAATGTGGACGACGTCAAAGAACTAGCTAAAGCGGGTGCTGAAATCCGCCAATGGATTGAGGAGGCACCTTTCCCAGCCAAACTCGAAAAGGAAATCAGAGAACATTACGAGTGGCTCAGAGATGGTCAAGAAATCTCAGTGGCAGTTCGTTCATCGGCAACGGCAGAAGATTTACCTGACGCATCATTTGCTGGTCAACAGGAAACTTTCTTGAATGTCGTAGGAATTGATCAAGTATTTGCTCGGATGAAAGAAGTATTTGCTTCCCTCTATAACGATCGCGCTATTTCTTATCGAGTACATAAAGGTTTTGCACACAGCAATGTTGCTCTTTCGGCCGGTGTTCAACGCATGGTTCGCTCTGATAAGGGGGCCGCTGGTGTGATGTTTACTTTGGATACGGAGAGCGGTTTTGATCAGGTGGTCTTTATTACTGCAAGCTATGGTCTCGGAGAGACAGTGGTTCAAGGTGCCGTCAACCCTGATGAATATTATGTTCATAAGCCCATCATGGAGCAGGGTAAATTCCCTCTGATCCGCAAGGTCCTTGGAAGTAAGAAGATCAAGATGGTTTTTGATCTCGACAAATCTTCAGGTCGCTCGGTCAAAGTGGTGGAAGTTCCTGAAGCAGATCGCAAGAAGTTCGCGCTTACTGACGATGAAGTCATCCAGCTGGCTAAGTACGCCAGGATTATCGAAAAGCACTATGGCCGTCCAATGGATATTGAGTGGGGCAAAGACGGTATTGATGGCAAACTCTACATTCTCCAGGCCCGTCCGGAAACAGTAAAGAGCCGTCAAGCCAATGTAGAAGTTCAGCAGAAATTCGTTTTAACCGGAACTGGAAAAGTTTTAGTGACCGGTAGAGCCATCGGGCAGAAGATTGGAGCCGGCAAGGTGCGTTTGGTTGCTGGACCGGAACAGATGGATTTGGTTCAAGAAGGTGATGTTTTAGTAACCGACATGACGGATCCTAACTGGGAGCCGGTGATGAAGAAGGCCAGTGCCATCGTCACCAATCGTGGTGGTCGTACCTGCCATGCTGCCATTATTGCCCGCGAGCTTGGAATCGCCGCAGTGGTGGGTTGTGGTGATGCAACCGAGGTACTCCAGAATGGCCAAGAGGTGACGGTATCCTGCGCCGAAGGTGATACGGGAAATATTTATGAGGGTTTAGTTCCTTTTGAGATTAAGGAAGTTCGCCAAGGTGAGCTGCCCGAAGTTCCCGTTAAGATCATGATGAATGTAGGCAATCCTCAACTTGCCTTCGAGTTCCAGGCTATTCCCAACAAGGGAGTGGGACTCGCTCGTCTTGAGTTTATTATCAACAACAATATCGGTATTCATCCAAAAGCCTGTCTGGATTACCCGAACATTCCCGAGGATCTGAAAAAAGCTGTGGAAGAAGCCGCAGCCGGATACGAGAGTCCCAAAGATTTTTTCGAAAAGAAGCTTGCCGAAGGTGTCGCCACTATTGGTGCGGCATTCTATCCGAAGAAGGTTATCGTCCGTATGTCAGATTTCAAGAGCAACGAATACCGCAAATTGCTTGGCGGGAAGCTCTATGAGCCAGAGGAAGAGAACCCAATGCTTGGTTTCCGCGGAGCTAGTCGCTACGTGTCGGACGAATTTAAAGAGTGTTTTGCTATGGAGTGCAAAGCCCTGAAGAGAGTTCGCGACGATATGGGCTTGACTAATGTTGAAATCATGATTCCATTTGTTCGCACACTTCGTGAGGCTCAGGGAGTCAACGAAAGGCTTGAAGAGCACGGATTGAAACGCGGCGTCAACGGACTTAAACTCAACATGATGTGTGAGATTCCAAGTAACGCTATTCTTGCTGATCGTTTCCTTGACTACTTTGATGGCTTCTCCATCGGGTCCAATGACTTGACACAGCTTACGCTTGGTTTGGATAGAGACTCCGGACTTGTTGCCAACTTCTTTGATGAAAGAGATGAAGCCGTCAAGGTTCTACTTGCACGCGCCATCAAAGCCTGCCGTGAGAGGGGGGCCTATGTGGGTATTTGCGGACAAGGGCCATCTGACCATCCAGATTTAGCAGAATGGCTAATGAACCAGGGCATTGAATCGATTTCACTGAACCCTGATACCGTGGTCAACACTTGGCGGCGTTTGGCAAAATCAGCCAAGTAAGTAGTTGCCTAGACTTTCAGCTTCAAACGCCGCATTTCCGGCGTTTGAAGCCGTAAGGTGGGAGTTCCGTAAGTGGGTTTATCTTATTTTTGGTTTATAGCGGCAGCCTCAATTGGCGCTATGGATCTTTATTTTGGTAACTTACTCTTATTGTTGGTTTCATCTGCCTGCTTTTTCACCGGTATCTTGGCTCTGTTTGTTACCGGATTGTATTTTCAAATCTCAGTTTTTCTCGCGCTATCCGTTTTTGTTCTCGCTTTTATGGCCGCCTTGCAGTACCACAGGCAAAAGATTGATTTTTACTCTGAGTGGTTAAAAAGGAATGTTGGGCAATATGTGACCGTTCATGAATGGCAAGGTACAAAGACCAAAGTTCAATACGATGGGAGGATATGGAAGGCGGAAATTGCATTTAATCCCCATGCAAAACTTCAAGCTGGCAAATACAAAGTTTGGAAGATACTTAATCGTCGTCTGATACTTATTCACCCATGATAGAGATTAAGAAACAAGGTCTTCAGGGGGTTGATCTCCCCAATCTCGATGACAAGGCTGTCATTGAGGATTTACTTCGTGCTCATGCGATGGCTGTTTCAAGGAGACTGGCGGAGGCAGCTCATAGGAATGTCTTAAAGGACGAAGTTATACTCGCCGACAGAAGGGCTGCTGCCTTTTTGGCCTCAACTCTCATGGGAGAAAATCCAGCATACGCAAAAGCGAAAGTCAATACAGCGGAAGCGATCTCCCAAAGGTTGCGTGTGGCGATGAATAACTATCTGGCACTCTATGAAATTAAGACGGAAGAGGTTCAAGACAAAGTGGCTCTTTTCCAATTCGCCATGTTTGCTTACACTAATGAAGTGCACGAGCTTATTAATTTTTTGAAAGCGGATCCTGATTTAATCGAGAAGAACGGACCAACCAAGCTTTCAGAGCTAATCGCAAAATGGACTTCATTTATCGCAGGAGAGCACATCCATGGTACGACGACCACATCCTAAATGCTCTTTGAATTGCAACCGCGGATGCGGAAGGGATCACAGTTCCAAGGCGCCACAATCTCCTTCATTAGTGGATATTGAAGTTGTTCGTAAGATTTTTGCCCAGGCCATTGTCAATATGTGCTCTCGATTGGTTTCTGTGTCCAATGGAGAAATGACTATAGAAGAGGAAAGGGGAAAAGATCTTTACCTTGCGCAGTGGCTCGGTGAGACTTTCTGCGCACACAACAGACATTTTGAAGGTGGTCCGGAAGGTTGGAATCCATCGGGACTAGCTGCCCATATTCGGCAAGTTTTCAAAGACAGCCATCCTGAGAATGATTTTGACGCTGATGATGAAACAGCCGTCTTTTCAGCATGTGCGATTTTTGTGGGAGAGGCCTACAAAGCACTTGAAGAGATGTTGAAAAACGGAATTGTTCTCACCAATCCTAATCGCCTTCCCGAAGCGGTCGATCGCTTTGTTGAAGCGTGGACGATGCTTTTTGTCGGAGCTCCTCAGTAAGGGCTTTGATTTTCACTTCTATGGCTATTGGTTATAGAATAGTCAAATTCGTCTTGATCTCAAATTACTAGAAATTCAGAGGGTTAAATATGAACAATTTTGAATACTGTAATTCCACCCGTTTGGTCTTTGGAAAGGGTGAAGAGGACCGTATAGGGGATCTATTGAGAAAAAAATTGCCAGCCGGCTCCAAGGTTCTGGTGGTTTTTGGCGGTGGAACAGTAAAAAGGACTGGTTTACTAGCTAAAGTTGAGCAGTCATTGGCTAAAGCAGATTTACAAAGCGTGACTTTGGGAGGCGTGACTCCTAACCCACAATTGTGCTTTGTACAAAAGGGAATTGAGTTGGCTAGACAGCAGGCAGTTGCTGCTGTTTTGGCTGTAGGTGGTGGCAGTGTTATTGATGCCTCAAAGGCAATAGCTATCGGAGTACCCTATGAAGGAGATGTTTGGGATTTCTTTATTCAAAAAGCTGCCCCTGAAAAGGCCCTTCCCGTGGCATGTATCCTAACCCTTCCGGCTGCTGGCAGTGAGCAAAGCATCAGAATCGTCTTAAGTGACAAGGATAGGAAGCTGGGTACGGGGACTCCGATTGTGCGCCCCTTTGTGAGCGTAATTGATCCTGAAATCTTCTACACGCTACCCAAGAAACAGATCAGGGCGGGCGTCATCGACATGATGAGCCATATCATGGAGAGGTACTTTACCCAAACCAAGGGAACGGATTTTATTGACGGTCAGGCAGAGGCTGCCATGCGATCCATCATGAAAAACGGTCTGAAGCTGATCAAGAACCACAAGAATTATGATGCGTGGTGCCAGATCGGTTTGGCAGGCTCTTTTGCGCACAATGGCTATTATGGTTTGGGTCAGGTTGAAGACTGGGCTTGCCATGGGATGGAGCATGAACTGAGTGCTTGGGACACAACGATAACGCACGGAGAAGGTCTAGCTGTGGTAACTCCGGCTTGGATGCATTATGTGTGGAAAGATAATCCAGAACGCTTTATCCAATTTGCCTGTAATGTTATGAGCGTTAAACCACACGGCTCTACAAAGAAGACGGTAATGGCAGGCATTAAGGCACTCAAAAAGTTTTATGCCAAGATCGGAGCTCCAAAGAATCTTAAAGAGCTTAAAGCTGATGGTATTTCGGCAAAGGAACTAGCCGTCAAGGCTTGTCAACTAAACGGCAAACTCGGCAATTTCAAAGTCCTTCACGAAGACGATATTGAGCAGATATACAAGCTTATGCGATAAAACCAAGACCCAAAAGAAGAGGGGTTACTTCGACTCCTCTTTTCTTTTTGCCTTTAGATCCATGAGTGTATTGTAGTCAACTGCTTTTGAATGGCCGAGGTGATCCTCCCAATCTTTCCTGTAGCGATTTGCTAACTTCTCAGAGTTGATAACCAAAAGGTTTTCTGCATTGGAGGTCTCCGAACGGATTATGAAATTAAAACTTCCCGTTATGACCTTGTTATCATCAATAAGAATAACTTTGTTATGGGCTGTCGAGTGTTTGCCATCCAAATAAGTCGGAACTGATTGTTTTGCGAGAGTCGACAAGGAAGTTTTCCGAGTTAAGGCTGCTTTTCTATCCATAACTACCTTAACATCCACGCCTCTTTGGTGGGCTTCCAATAAGGCATTTGTAATGGCCGGATTGGTAAACAAAAAGGCTTCCACATAAACGTGTCTTTTGGCGTGGTTAATCGCTTTGACAATGGCTTCTTCGGCACCGCCTTTGGGAGAAAAGAATACTTCAACATTAGCCGGATAGGATGCAGCCTGGATAGCGGTTGTTCCGCAAAAAAGGAAAGCACAAGAAAGTGCGTAGGTGAGAGTGTTTTTGGTCATGATTGCAATAAACAGATTTAGGTCTATCTCCGTCTAGTAGATTTGTTCTTCATGAGGCGTTCTTGCTGGCGTTTCCATTCTTTCTTACTTTCGTCCTGACGTTTCTCATAAAGTCGTTTACCTTTTCCAAGTCCAATCTCTACTTTGACTTTTCCCGATTTGAAGTGCATATCCAATGGGATGAGGGTATAACCAGCCTGTTCCACACGACCGATCAATCTCATGATTTCCTTTTTATGCATCAAAAGTTTTCTCGTCCTAGTTGGGTCAGGTCTTTCATGGGTACTGGCTGTTTTGAGGGGAGAAATGTTGGCATTCAACAAAAACAGTTCTCCATCTCTCACAAAGATGTGAGATTCCTTAATTGAGGCGGCGCCCTCACGGATAGATTTAACTTCCCAACCTTGCAGGACGAGACCTGCTTCAAATTTTTCCTCGATTTGATAATCAAACCAGGCTTTTCTGTTTTGAATCTGTGCCACGAATATGTCCTCAATAGGATTACTACTGATACTGCTTAAAACCCCTGATATTTTGCATAAAAAAATCAGTTTCAAGCGAGTAAAATCCGCCTAATTTTATCCCAAACCTATCAGAAGGTTAAGGAGCCCGACATTGCATATCGAGATCGTTGAACAAACCGCTGACGGACTGACTCACCAAGAGCTCAGTGTGCCTGAAGGCGCGACGATTGAGAACGCATTAAAACTTGCCCGCAGGAAAGTTCCAGAAGGCTACGGTTTAAGCGTCTACGGTCTGAAAAGTTCCTTGCTTACTGTTTTGCATGATGGCGATCGTATTGAGTTTTGTAGACCGTTACTTGTGGACCCTAAAGAAGCAAGAAGGCTAAGGGCGAAAAAGGCTGGACTCAAGAGTACGGGAGTTAGACGTCATGCTCGCTAAGTCTGACGTCTCTTTCCGCATTTTTTGTTTTGCCAAAAACTTTCTTTGCTTAGATTTGATGGATTCCCTATAATCTATTTTTGTGCCTAGAGGTTGACTATGCGATTGCTTCAAAAAGCTCTTACTTTTGACGATGTTTTACTCGTCCCTGCTTATTCGAATGTTCTTCCCCGGGAAACTGAACTCAATACACAGTTCACAAGGGAAATTAAATTGAATCTTCCACTCTGTTCGGCTGCTATGGACACCGTTACGGAATCCAAGTTGGCTATCGCGTTAGCTCAGGAAGGTGGAATCGGTATCATTCACAAGAATTTAAAACCAGCGGAACAGGCTGCTGAGGTGGCGAAAGTTAAACGTCACGAGGCTGGAATGGTGGCCGATCCCATCACAGTCGGTCCCGATATGATTGTCGCCGACGTCCTCAGGCTTACAAGAGAGCATCACATTTCGGGTCTTCCTGTTGTCAAGGGAAACAAGGTGCTTGGCATGGTAACCAACCGTGACCTGCGTTTTGAAGAGCGTATGGATGCGCCAATCAGCGAGATCATGACTCCCGCCGATAAGCTGGTGACCATTAAAGAAGGTGGAACCCTTGAGGAAGCAAAACAGCTGATGCATCAGCATCGACTTGAAAGAGTGTTGGTTGTTGACGATGACTTCAATCTCAAAGGGCTGATGACAGTTAAAGATATTACCAAAGCCACAGAGCATCCCTATGCCGCTAAAGACAAACACGGCAAACTGCTAGTTGGTGCAGCCGTGGGGGTCGGAGCGGGAACGGAGGAACGGGTAGAGTTACTCGTTGACGCTGGGGTTGATGTTCTGTGCGTTGATACCGCGCACGGACATTCTCAGGGTGTTCTTGACAGAGTCGCATGGGTTAAAAAACACTATCCACAAATTCAAGTCATTGGCGGGAACATTGCTACAGCCGCTGCGGCATTGGCACTTGTTGAGCATGGGGCCGATGCGGTTAAAGTTGGTATTGGCCCAGGATCTATTTGTACAACGCGTATTGTGGCGGGTGTCGGAGTTCCACAAATTACAGCTATTTCCAATGTCGCTGAGGCACTCAAGGATTCAGGAGTGCCAATGATCGCTGACGGTGGAATCCGTTTCTCAGGTGATTTGGCAAAGGCTATTGCTGCAGGTGCTAACTCTGTCATGATGGGAAGTATCTTTGCTGGAACCGATGAAGCCCCAGGTGAAATCATTCTTTATCAAGGAAGGTCTTATAAGAGCTACCGTGGGATGGGTTCCCTAGGTGCCATGGGAAGAGGTTCTGCCGACCGTTATTTCCAGGATAACAACAACGGCAACGTTGATAAGTTTGTTCCTGAAGGTATTGAAGGAATGGTTCCGTACAAGGGTAGCGTGCTTGCCATCATTTATCAGATGGCAGGGGGTCTTCGTTCATCCATGGGATACTGTGGTTGCAGGACCATCAATGATATGAGATCCAAGGCTTGCTTCGTCGAGATCACTTCGGCTGGTATGCGAGAGTCTCATGTCCATGACGTGAAGATCACCAAGGAGGCTCCGAACTATCGTTTGGAACACTAATCAAGCTTAAATCGCAATGTCAATAACGAGTCGATCCCCAATCTATTAAGGGTCGACTCTTTTTAACCACAGGAAAGCTATGAACCGCGACAGAATCCTGATTCTTGACTTTGGAAGTCAAGTGACACAACTTATCGCCCGCCGGGTTCGAGAAGCCCACGTTTATTGTGAGGTCCACTCTTGCGAGGCCAGTGACGAATTCATTAAACAATTCAACCCCAAGGGCATTATTCTTTCTGGCTCCCATATGAGTGCCTACGAAGAGTCCACTGACCAGGCTCCGGCGGCAGTTTTTGAAATGGGTGTCCCCGTGCTTGGAATTTGCTATGGTATGCAGACGATGGCATTGCAATTAGGCGGGAAAGTGGAAAGTGGCGCACAAAGAGAGTTTGGATACGCGGAAGTAAAAGAGACAGGCCACACTAGATTGCTTGAGGGACTTGAAGATTTTAAAGACAAAGAGGGCAATAGATACCTGAAAGTTTGGATGAGTCATGGTGATAAGGTTACCGAATTGCCAAAGGGCTTTAAGTTGATGTGTTCGACACAAACTTGCCCGATTGCAGGCATGGCTGACGAGGCCAGGGGTTTTTACGCAGTCCAATTTCATCCTGAGGTAACCCATACCGAAAAGGGAAAGCAAATTCTCAATAATTTTGTTTTGAAAATCTGTGAGGCAAAACCCGATTGGGTCATGGGTAATTTCGCTAAAGAGGCTGTGGAAAAGATTAAACAACAAGTAGGTGATGACGAAGTAATTCTTGGTTTGTCCGGAGGAGTTGATTCTTCGGTAACAGCCGCTCTGATCCATAGAGCAATCGGCAATCAGCTTACTTGTGTTTTCGTTGATAATGGATTGCTGCGTCTTAACGAAAGAGAGCAGGTGGCACAGACCTTTCGTGAAAAAATGGGCATGAAACTCATTGTTGTGGATGCCTCTGAGCGTTTCATGACCGCTTTGGCAGGAGTTACCGATCCAGAGAAAAAACGTAAGGTCATCGGCAGACTTTTTGTTGAAGTGTTCCAAGAAGAGGCTGAAAAGCTTCCTAGGGCCAAATGGCTGGCTCAAGGTACCATCTACCCGGACGTTATTGAATCTGCCGGAGCAAAGACAAAGAAGGCACAGACCATCAAGTCCCACCACAATGTAGGAGGGCTCCCAGATACCCTTCATTTGAAACTTTTGGAACCGTTAAGAGAGCTCTTTAAAGACGAGGTAAGAGAGCTTGGCTTGGCATTGGGTTTGCCGGCAGAGATAATTTTCCGTCATCCATTCCCTGGACCAGGTTTGGGCGTGAGGATACTAGGGGAAATCAAAAAAGAATATGCTGATCTTCTCAGGCTTGCCGATGCAATTTTTATTGAAGAGCTAAGAGCGGAAAACTGGTATGACAAAGTTAGCCAGGCCTTCGTTGTGTTCATTCCGGTGAAGAGTGTTGGAGTAATGGGTGATGGCCGCACATATGATTGGGTAGTAAGCTTGCGAGCTGTTCAGACCACCGACTTTATGACAGCCAAGTGGGCTCATTTGCCCTACGAGTTGCTCGGGAAAGTTTCTAACAGAATCATTAATGAAGTTAAGGGTATTAATCGGGTTTGCTATGACGTATCCGGTAAACCTCCAGCAACCATAGAGTGGGAGTGAATTTCTGTAAACTAAGACAGCCTCCATAATTCAAAAGCCCTCGGAGATTATTCTCCGCGGGCTTTCTGTTAGGGCTCAAATCCCGAGTTTTAAACGTTACCACTCGGGGCTTTGAGCTCATTGATTATTATTTGGCTACATTTTGACCGGCGATTCTTCCATTGATGATGCAGTCGCTAGTTGCGTTAGAGCCAAGTCTTACAGCACCGTGAACGCCACCGGTAACTTCTCCGGCAGCATACAGTCCAGGAATGACTTTACCCTGAACATCAACGACTTCAGCTTTCGGAGTGGTCAAAATACCGCCCATGGTGTGGTGAACCTTTGGAGACAGGCGAGAAACGTACCAAGGACCATCGGTCTGTGGTTTCAGATCTTCGTTGACACGTCTTCCAAGAGGATCTTTCTTTGTTTCAATAGTCTTATTGACTTCGGCGATGGTTGCTTTCAGTTCATCCATCGGGATTTTATGGGCTTTGGCCATATCTTCCAGTGTTGGATACTCGAAGAGGACTTTGGCTTTGAGCATGCGATCTTTCCAACCCGGACGGATTTTTTCGAAAAGGTCGGCGGTCTTCTTATCGCCAATGGATAAACAGTCATGCCCAAGATTGTTGTGGGCAAGAATTGCATCGGAACGGACTTTCCTATCGGCCAATTCGTTGACAAAGCGTTTTCCGGTAGCGGCGTCAATCCAGAAACCGTAGGCCTGAGTGTGGCCAGCCCAAGACCAACCTATTCCGAAGCCCGGTTCATCAGGACTGGTGTATGGCAGGCACTGGATCCAGTCGTTTTGAATTTCTTGAGCACCAATTCTGGCGGCTTCTCTCATCATTTCACCAGTGGCACCAGGTTGGTTTGTTGTTTGGAAAGTTGGTCCGAGTTTAGGATCATGGATTG
>CANQMZ010000006.1 GCA_947625105.1 uncultured Parasutterella sp. | reverse complement strand
GTCGTCGATTGTACCTTGTTAAAGAACTCGTTTCGCTTGAGCTTTTCTCAAGCGCAGAATTGCCATTGTACACGTTTATTTTTTAGTGTCAAGTCAAAGTGAAAATAAATTGTAACAAATTGTAAATTTATTCTTCCTTGTCTGGTGTCAAGGAAAAGTAGGGACTGGCCGCTCTTAGATAAACAAACATGGAATAAAGCGTAAGTGCGGCTGCGATATAGATAAGAATCTTACCGATTAGTTCAATATTAATTCCCATAAGAGGATCGTAATAAAGGAGCATTGGTATCGCGACCATCTGAGCTATGGCCTTGATCTTACCAAACCAATTAACTTTGACTTTGCCTGATTCTCCCATCAGGGCCATCCACTCCCTTAACGCAGTGACCGTGATTTCTCGTCCTATGATAATCAATGCCACGATCATATCCACTCGGTCAAAAGCCAATAAAACGATAAGTGCAGCGCTTACCATAAGTTTATCGGCCACGGGATCAAGAAATGCTCCGAGAGCTGTACCCATCCCATAACGTCTTGCAACAAACCCATCCAAGGCGTCAGTAATTGCTGCCACTACAAAAAAAATACAGCCCAGTACATTCTGGGAGTGTTGACTTAACAAGGCGGTAGGCAGCATGAAAACTCCCACGATAAGCGGGATCAAAGCGATCCTCGCCCATGTGAGAATCATAGGAATGTTGATCTTGTACTTTTTATTCTGTTTGTCCATGTATCTGTGCATATATCTGTTGAGCTAGCGTCTTGGATACACCCTCAACATTAGCTATGTCATCTACGGAAGCATTGGACAGTACTTTGAAACTTCCAAATTTAGCAAGGAGGCTTCTTCTACGTTTAGGTCCAACGCCTTCAAGGTCCTCGATTTTAGAGTAATTACGAGACTTTGCGCGTTTTGCTCTCATTCCTGTGATCGCAAAACGGTGAGCTTCGTCGCGGATTTGGTCAATAAGCATGAGAGCCGAGGATTCCTTGCCTAATCTAAGCGGTAATCTTTGGGAGTCAGCAAAAATAAGTGTCTCAAGTCCCACCTTACGACCTTCTCCTTTTGCTACACCTACGATGACACCTTTATCGAGTCCAAGTTCATCAAACACCTCGCAAGCCATGCGAACTTGTCCCTTTCCTCCATCAACAAGGACGATATTGGGTAGCTGCGCCTCTCCGCTTGCCACCCTCTGATACCTTCGAGTCAGTACTTGCCGCATCGCCCCATAGTCGTCACCCGGCTCTACGCCAGTGATATTGAACCTTCGATAATTAGTCCTGTCCATCTGACTATTGGAAAAAACTACGCACGAGGCTTGCGTTGCTTCTCCAGCGGTATGGCTTATGTCAAAACACTCAATCTTGAAGTCATCGTATTCGTCCTCTGAAATTGGAAGATTTAACGCTTTGACTAAAGACTCTATCCGCTTTTTCTGAGTCCCCTCTTCCAACAACCTTCTGCCCAAAGACATTTTTGCATTGGAAATAGCAAGCTCTAGCCACTGCCGACGCACGCCGACAGGCCTTCTGACCAAATTCGGTCTCTTGCCGGACATTGTTGCCAATAAACCCTCCAAATTTTCGTTTTTATCCTCAAGATTCACAATGATAGTTGGAGGAATTTCCATGTTTTCGTAATGTTGGCTAATAAAGGCTTCCAAAATTTCCTCCGTGCTCGGTAGCTCCGTATCTTTCTGGATCATTGGAAAAACAGCTTTATCACCCAAATGTCGCCCACCCCGGACCATGGCAAGATTGACACAAACTTCACCTCCCTCGACTACAACTGCAATGATGTCTGCCTCCTGATCTGCTCCGGCCTCCATACTCTGCGTACTCACAACCCTGGATATTGCTGCAAGATGATCCCTTAGAACAGCCGCCTTCTCAAACTCCAACTTCAATGCATGCTTATTCATTCTCTCCTGCAAAGCCTTTTGTACCCTCACGGAATCACCACGCAGAAAGGTCTTGGCCATATCCACACTTTCCGTGTACTCTTCGTCAGTGATCATCTTGCAACACGGTCCACTACATCTGCCAATCTGATACAAAAGACAGGGACGCTCCCTGTGGTTGAATACCGTGTTTTCACAGGTACGCAGGAGAAAAATCTTCTGCACAGTACTTATCGTATCCTTGGCAGCCAGAGCATTTGGGTAGGGACCAAAAAATGAGTTTTTTTTATCCAAAGCTCCTCGGTAATAAGAAATGCGAGGGTATCTAGTATTACTGATCTTCAGATATGGATAGGATTTATCGTCTCTGAATAGTATGTTGAAACGAGGCTTCTTTGTCTTAATCAGGTTACTTTCAAGAATGAGGGCCTCAGCCTCACTTCTGACTATGGTTACCTCTGCGCTGGCAATGAGATCAACCATCATTTGGGTTCTTGGAGCCAGAGTCTTTTGGAAATAACTCGACACCCTACGCTTCAGATCCCGCGCCTTACCCACATAAAGAAGCTGCCCCTGGGCATCAAAATATCGGTAAACACCCGGCAGATGTGGGAGCTGTTTTAAAAAAGTCGCACTATCGAAACCTTTGTGCTCTTTTTCGTTCTGTATTTCTTTGTTTTGATCTATTGACATGGAGAGGATAAATATTCCATTAGCAGATATTTATAAGACTAGCAGAGGCAATGATATGATTTTTTTCTCAGGACAGCAGCATAGAAATGAAACCGAATTTTGATATTGACCTCTTCTGCGATGTCATTGATAACTACGGAGACGCCGGAGTTGCTTGGCGCATTGCGAAAGCCTTGGCTTTTGAAAGACAACTGAAAGTCCGTCTGTTCATCAATAAGCCTCAGACATTGTCCGCTTTTGTCAAGCAACTAAATGCTGAGCAACTGCCTCAGCTAATCGAAAACAAAATCCAGGTAAGGTACTGGAATGACTGTCTCTCAGAAGATGTTTCTCCTGTGGTTATTGAAACATTTGGTTGTCGACTTCCCGAAAGGTTTGAAGAAAAGCTATGTTCAGCGCTGCCCACTCCCCTTTGGATAAACATTGAATATCTTTCCGCAGAGAGTTGGGTGGAAGGTTGTCATCTGTTACCATCTCCACATCCAAAATTTGGTATCCCAAAATATTTCTTTTTTCCAGGCTTTACTGATAAAACGGGGGGAGTAATCATCGAGCATGACCTGCTAGATAGACAAAAATACTATTCCCGGCAACGAGAAAACTTCCTATCTTCCTTTAATTGCGACCCTTCAAAACTATTAGTCCTCATCTTCTGTTATCCCACCGCTCCCTTAGGCCCCTTGATTGAGGCATTAGAAAAAAGTCAAAAAAAAATTCAGCTTCTGCTTTGTCCAGGCGAAGCCTCCGAACAAATTATTGAGCTCCTTGGAGACAAACCACACCAAAATCTTTCCTTTGTTTCTATCCCGATGGTCGATCAAGAAAAATTTGATAATTTTCTCTTTTTCTCAGATCTGCTAATCGTGCGAGGTGAAGATTCTTTCGTCCGGGCACAATTGGCCGCCAAACCTTTTATTTGGAATATCTATCCCCAAAAAGACGATGTTCATATAAAGAAACTTGAAGCTTTTTTGAATCGCATTGCGCCATTTCTCGGACAAAAAGCAAACACATGGGTAAAGGCAAACCTAGATTTCAATAACAACCCCTCAAGCTTGTGTGAAAGTCTGCCAGCCATGATTCAATCCCTGCAAAAGTTAACCGCCGATATGCTCTCCTGGAGGACACAGCTGCTCAAAAACAAATCTCTCATCGATAATTTGTGCAACTTTATTAATTACAAGCTAAAATAATCGGATTGTTTTGAATTTTCGTGTTCCCAGGAGCCTGACGGCTTTTGAACATTAACCAACCAAAAGTAATTATGAAAACAGCACAAGAACTTAGAGTGGGCAATGTTGTCATGGTCGATGACAAACCCATGGTTATTTTAAAGTCAGAGTACAGCAAAGGCGGTCGCGGCGCCTCCACTGTTAAGCTTAAGATGAAGAATCTCCTTTCCAATAGCGGAACAGAGACTGTTTATCGCGCCGATGATCGCTTCGACGATATCATCCTCGATAAAAAAGAAGTTTCTTATTCCTACTTTGCTGATCCTCTCTACGTTTGGATGGATGACGAGTACAACCAGTACGAGGTTGAAGCCGAGGTTATGGAAGATGTGCTCAAATATCTTGAAGACGGTATGAAAGCAGAGGTCGTTCTTTACAACGGAAAGGCCATTTCCATTGAGCTACCGACCATCCTTACAAGGGAAATCATCTACACAGAACCTGCGGTCAAGGGAGATACTTCCGGTAAGGTCATGAAACCAGCAAAACTTGCAACTGGACATATCATTCAGGTCCCTGCTTTTGTGAAAACCGGCGATAAGATTGAGATCGACACTCGTACAGATGAATATCGCAACAGAGTCATGTAAGCCAAGTTTGCTTTCATCTTAGTAAAAACCGCTACCATCGGTAGCGGTTTTTTTAGATAGCCTCAAAAACTAATTGCGTTTATCGTAATGAAACAGGATTCAGTTAAAATTTTTCGGTCAAATCCCGAATAAGTAGACAATTATGGAATCCTATGCCGCTGGTTGGCTATCGATCGTGCCTCCTATCGTTGCGATCGTTTTGGCTCTTATTACGAAGGAGGTTTTCTCCTCACTGCTGATTGGAATTTTTTCCGGTACCTGTATCTATGCGTTTGGTAAAGGACTCGAAGATCCGATTATCAATATGTTGGGCGTCACCTTTACGCTCATGGCTAAAAAAGTTGATTTTCAAATTCTGATGTTCTGTACTCTATTGGGCGCTCTGGTTTATGTACTCAACATGTCCGGAGGAACTAAGCGATATGGAGAAATGGCCTTAAAGAAGATCAAATCAAGAAAAAGCTCCTTGATGGCCACTTGCGGACTGAGCTTTGTCATTTTCATTGATGACTATTTCAACTGCCTGACAGTCGGCACCGTGATGAGACCTCTCACTGACGCCTACAAAGTCTCTCGCGAGAAGCTCGCTTACATCATCGACTCGACCGCCGCACCGATGTGCATTATCGCTCCCGTTTCCTCATGGGCGGCGGCCGTGGGAAGTTCCCTTAAAGCCACAGGTGCTTTCCAAAGTGATTTTCAGGCTTTCGTCTCCACGATTCCGTACAACTTTTATGCCATTTTCTGCCTTCTGTTGGTCATTTATCTCTCCTATACAAACAGAGATTTCGGACCAATGAAAAAAGCCGAAGTTAAAGCCCTTTATGCCAGGCCAGAAGAAGTTGCCGTGGCCTCAATTGACCGCTCCAAACACAAGCAAAGTGAGAAGGGAACGCTTTGGGATATGGTGATACCTCTCATATGCTTGATCATTTTTGCCGTTCTTTCTCTTCTATACGATGGAGGCTATTGGGGCTCAGATCCTGCTTACCATTCTGTGACAGCCGCGCTAGGCAACTGTTCTGCATCCAAGGCTTTGGTATGGGCATCTTTTGGTGCGCTGGTAGTTGCTTTCCTCATGTACATTCCAAGGAAGATTGTGAGCTTCCAAGACTTCATGGAAGGATCGGTCGAAGGTATGAAACTCATGCTCCCGGCCAACGTTATCCTGATTTTGGCTTGGACGCTATCGGGTGTTTGTCGTGACCTTTTGATGACTCAGAATTTCGTTGAGTCTTTCGTAACAGGAAGCACTGGACTGGATCTGTTCCTTCCGGCAGCCATATTCCTCATTGCCGCATTTTTGAGTTTTTCAACAGGAACGGCTTGGGGAACATTCGGTATATTGATCCCCATTGCGGTGCCGGTTGCACAAGCAGTAGATCCCTCGCTTACCATCGTTTGCCTGTCCTCGACTTTGGCAGGAGCTGTTTTTGGTGACCACTGCTCGCCGATTTCCGATACGACCATTCTGTCGAGTGCCGGAAGCGGTTGTTCTCACATCGCCCACGTAACTACACAGTTACCATACGCGTGGTTCATCGCTGTTTGTTGCCTTTTCGGCTATCTAGTAGCGGGATTCACACATGGTAGTTGGCTCTTCAGTTTTGGAGCTACTTCCGCCATGTTTGTAGTGGTTTTGGCCGTCCTTTGGAAATCCAGTTTTAATGCTAAGGTGGAAGAACAAAAAGCGTTATCCTTAGCGAACAAATGAGGTTTTTAATTGTAGAAGGACAAATAACCTGAGGTCTCTTTGAAATGCAACGCAGCACGGACTATGAAATTAGCCAAGAAAAAATGAGTGTCGGCGCTTTTGATACGTTGCGCATGTATAAACTTGAAGACTCAAGCATCCAAATCATTAAAGAGATCATTGATGATCGCCATCTTCCAGAACTCTTAGGTACTTTAGAATATTTGGCCAGCCGTAGGCTAGACGATCTGAAGGACAAGTCCATTTCAGAGGCCTGTCAGTTCATTGGAATGGAAATCGATAAAGATTGGATCCGCAAAGGTAGTGAATTAAGAGTTGAGCCCAAAGAAACATTGTTTGAAAGATTGAACCAACTGGTCAAACAAGGCACTTCCGTTCCTCTTTTAGTTGAAACTATTCTGGAGGATAGAGGCACTCTTTCTTTGATGGTACCTTTCAGCTGTTTTAAAGTGGATCAGCGCAACCCTGACAAGGTCTTACTGCAGTAGACCCAACCGCTCAGATTACCCGGTGGCAAAATTAAAAACTACCGGGGATTTTCTTTTCTCCATTCCCAAGGAGCCTTGGGATTTTTTTCTTTCCAAAGACCCAAATTATGCTCTTTTGCGTATTTTTGGGCTTCGGCATACTTTGTTCCGTCTCCGGCGAACGCATCCTTGCGATGCCTCTCATAAAGCCATGCATGACCATTTTTGATTTGCTCAAGATTTAAATCCTGTCCGTCACAGAGAACTTTTCCTACGACCCGCTTGTACTGGTCTTCATAGGCCTGCTGCACGAAAACACGGTTATCACATTTCTTTATCAGATCGGTTAATGACTTTTTACTTTCTGCACCTCCTTTCATCTTTAGTTCTGGAGCGTCTATTGCCAACATCCGGATCCTCTTTTTTTCCTTTTTCCCGTCAAAAATCACCTCAAAAGTATCTCCATCAGAGATCCGGACCACCTTTGCATTCACTTCCTTCTTCCCCGTGGAAGATCGAGAGTTTTGAGACGGATCCGTCCCCTGAAAGAACCATGCTACCAACAGGACGATGATAGCCAAGACGAGCCAGAAAAGAGTGCTTTTATAGTTGTAACGCTTCTGCATCAATTTGATCTCCATAAGGAGGTTCTAACTTCTTATTGACAAAGCGGCCAACGGCCGCTTTGCACAGTCATTGATGTAGAAGTTTAATCAATAAAGTTGCTTTTGAGCTTGAGGATCTTTCCAAACTCCTTTATTTAGAGTTTTAGCTTCCTGTTGAACTTTTTCATACAAACTCAAATCCGAAGGGGCGATGTCCTTCTTGAACTCTTGATAGAGCCATGCTTGACCGTTTTTAATTTGATGCAGATTCAGATCCATTCCCTCTGAAACGATCTTGCCAATGTAGCGACCCCACTTATCTCTGACTTTGTAATAGACGTCCAAATGACCGTTCCCCTTTTCAAGGGCCTCGGACAAGGAGGCTCTGCTAGCCTCTCCCGCTGGCTGCTTCATTGAGGGGGCTTTGATTCCGACCATCCTGACCACTGAGATACCAGACGGGGAAGAGACGACAATGGAATCTCCACTAATAACATGCAGGGCACCTACTGTCATAACGTTCTTATCCGTATTGCGTGCTCCTGCCCACAGCCCCTTATTCAGAGTACGAGCCTCCTCCTGCATCTTCTGATACAAAGTCTGCTCCTCTGGGGTATTGAATTCCAAAATCTTATTAGTCGTCCACGCATGACCGTCCTTCAATTGCTGTAAATTGATGTCCATATCCGAACCAAGTAGACGACCAATGAAACGTCCCCACTTGTCTGTTACCTGGTGTTGGATCATCAGTTCGTTATTACCCTTGGCTAAGAGTTGTTGCAATGATTCTTTACTCTTGATTCCGGCAGGTAAATTCACATCCGGTGCTTGAACTCCCATAAGAGAAATCTTCTGAGTCCCACTCGGGCTCGAAATAATCACCGTGTCCCCACTCAAAACCTCCTTGACTTTGGCTTTAACTACTTGGGAAGCCATCTGAGAATCGGCAGCCTTGGCCTCAGTGAAGGCACTCAAACCGTCTGGCAAAGCCAACCCAACACCAAAACAAGCTGTTACGGATAACAATAAAAGCGATTTTTTAATACTGGCAGGCATTTTTAGACCTCCTCAATAACGATGAGAGAAGTCTAAGACCGCCTGAAGATAAAGTTCTTGAATCTGTGGCTTAAATGGGTAATAAGTTTTTCACTTGGATAATCACTGCCAACTCTAGGCAATGCCTCGGATTCATCCATGCCGTTCGGCTGACGGTAAACCTGTAAGGCAAAGGTCTGAACTTTTTTTGCCAGTAGTTCATCAGCAATCTTAGCAATCTGTTCTTCGGAAAGAAGATCTGGATGGACCGTAGTCCTAACTTCCAATTCCACAGGACTCTGTAGCAACATGTCCAGTGTCCTCTCGACGTGGGATGCCGCCTCTTTTTTGCCAACGACTTTCTCGTATGCGCTCTCGTCGCTAAGGGGTGCTTTGATATCCAACCCAACCCAATCAAGGTACGGAAGTATTTCCGATACTCTTCTCGGATACATTCCTCCTGTGTGCAGTCCGACCTGAAAGCCGAGATCTTTGGTTTCTCGAACCGCCTCGTTTAGAGCAGGGTCAACGCAGGGCTCGCCACCACTAAAAACAACACCGTCAAGCAGTCCTTTGCGTGTGGAAAGAAAGCCTTTAATAGTTACCCAGTCAAGGCGTTCATCTTGTGGAGCGAATTCTCTAGCTTGAAGATCAGGGTTCTGGCAATAGGCACACCGCCATGGACATCCTTTGATGAAGATAACTGCCGAAAGTCTGTTAGGAAAATCTATCGTAGTAAATCTTGCAATGCCACCGATGCGCAATTCATCAGCGCTTTTAGAGCTGACATCCACGATCTCAATGTGTTTATTCTGTTGCATTTGATAATAGAAGACCTCCTTACCTGCTATTGCGTGGCAAAGGAGGTCAGAACTCAGTTATAGATTACTTGGCGCAACCGCACTTTGACTCGACAAAGTATTTGCGTTCAGCAAACTCTCCTTGCTTGCCAATGTTAAATGAGGATACCGGACGATGGTATCCCATCACGCGAGTCCACACTTCGCACTTTGTGCGCTCTTCATCTTTGAGCTGAACTTCCTGTTGAGTTGTTTTTTCGGACATTTTTTCCTCCTTAATTAGACAATTGTAGAAAACTATTTCGTGGCTTGGGCCTGTGCCATTTCTTTCTTCTTCTGGGCAATAAGTTCCGCATCACACTTCGGGCAGAACTTGTGATTGCCAGGGATATAGCCGTGTTTCGGGCAAATCGAGAAAGTTGGCGTAATGGTGATGTAAGGTAAACGGAACTGTGTTAGAGCTCGGCGCACAATATCGCGGCAAAGCTCGGGACTTGACACTTCTTCATTCATGTAGAGGTGCAAAACTGTACCACCCGTGTATTTCTTCTGAAGGTCTTCCTGCATTTCTAATGCTTGGAATGGATCATCTGTGTAGTTGACCGGCAGTTGCGAGCTATTGGTGTAGTAAGGATGATCTGGCGTACCGGCTTGGATAATCTTGGGAAAACGTTTCCTATCTTCTTTGGCAAAGCGATAAGTGGTACCTTCGGCAGGAGTGGCCTCTAGGTTGTACATATGTCCCGTCTCTTCTTGGAAGATAACCATCTTGTCACGGATGAAATCCAATACTTTGGCTGCAAATGCATGACCAGCTGGCGTTGTAATGTCTTCTTTATCCTGAGTGAAGTTACGAATCATTTCGTTGAGGCCGTTAACACCGATCGTGGAGAAGTGATTACGCAACGTCCCGAGGTAGCGTCGTGTATACGGGAACAGGCCGTGATCCATATGACGCTGAATCACTTTGCGCTTAATCTCCAAGCTGTTTCTCGCCATTTCAAGCAAATCATCAAGACGTTTGAACAAACCTTGCTCATCCTGTGCGAACACATAACCCAACCTTGCGCAGTTTATGGTCACCACGCCTAGGGATCCTGTTTGTTCAGCCGAGCCAAACAAACCGTTACCACGCTTTAAGAGCTCGCGCAAGTCGAGCTGCAGACGGCAACACATAGATCTAATCATGTTGGGTTTCAGTTCTGAATTGATGAAATTCTGGAAATACGGCAGACCGTAGCGAGCCGTCATGCTGAACAGCAACTTGGCATTGGGACTGTCCCAATCGAAATCCTTGGTCATATTGTAGGTAGGAATCGGGAACGTAAACACGCGTCCCTTGGCGTCTCCCTCGAGCATGACTTCAATATATGCCCTGTTGATCATTGCCATCTCTTCCTGTAAATCACCGTAGGTGAAGTCAACTTCCTCACCGCCGATTAACGGATGCTGTTCTCTCAAATCCTCCGGGCAAACCCAGTCAAATGTGAGATTAGTAAAAGGAGTCTGAGTACCCCAACGACTTGGAACATTCAGGTTGTAAATCAACTCTTGAATACACTGGCGAACTTCCTTGTATGAGAGTTTGTCAACACGAATGAAAGGAGCCAGATAGGTATCAAAGGAGCTGAATGCTTGAGCCCCTGCCCATTCGTTCTGCATTGTTCCAAGGAAATTGACGATCTGTCCAACAGCGCTTGTCAGATGTTTAGGAGCCGCTGCTTCTACTTTGCCAGGAACCCCATTGAGACCTTCATTGAGCAGGGTCTTCAATGACCAACCTGCGCAATAGCCGGAAAGCATATCCAAATCATGAATATGGAAATCTGCTTCGCGATGCGCGTGACCTACTTCTGGAGGATAAATGTAGTTGAGCCAGTAGTTGGCAACAACCTTCCCGGAAACATTGAGAATTAGACCGCCGAGGGAATATCCTTGATTAGCGTTGGCATTGACACGCCAATCAAGTTGGTCAAGGTACTCGTTCATTGAGCTCTCAACATCCACAAGGCTGCGGCGTGCGTCACGGGCTTTTGCTCTTTGTTCACGATAAACAATGTATGCGCGTAGCGTTTTTCTGTACCCTGTGTCAAAAAGGGCGTTTTCTACGGCATCCTGAATTTGTTCAATGGTCGGTGTGGAGATCTTTTGCTCTTCCAACCTTTTCATCACTTCAATGTGAGTAATGCGGTTTGCGATGTCTGCACCGAACTCACCAGTCGCCTTACCTGCCCTTTCCAGAGCGGAGGCAATTTTGGACATATCAAAGTCCTTTACGGTACCGTCTCTTTTAATCACGTGAGACGGTGTCGCTGTCATTGGGCTCATCTGAACCAGCTCCTAATCAAAAATTTTCAAACAGTCCGAGAGTATACATAAAAGAAATCAAAAAAAATACAATCAGTAGTGTAATTTTAGTGGTAGACAATCAATATACTGTGTATAAGGCATTTTTCTACATGATGTATTTTTGCTTGGGTATTGTTCTGCTTTAGAATTCAAGCAGATAACTTAGAAATATTGGTTAAAAAGCGGCGCACTATAACCGATAAAAACACAATATGTGGAATTACTTTGTTTCAAATTGTTTGTTTTGCTGCTCGAAGGTAACTCCAAATAATTTTTGAATACCAAACTTATAATATATCTTTTAAATATATCTAAAAATAATAATTAGAGAGAAAAATGAAACTTGAATTTTTTATTGGGGTCATTTTAATTTGAACTAGATAAATCATAAAGAAAAAACGAATATTGTGAATATCCCGATTAGGGAAATTACCACACGATTTTTATATCAAATCCGGCGATTTGCCAAAGAAGGAACTCTTTGGAGAGTAAATAGCAACGGGGTCTTTACGGAATGCAAACCTAAAACAGGCTGTAAAGTCAAAAAAGAAAAAGACCGCCATTTCTTACTGGCGGTCTTGCGTCTGTTAGGAAGTCTAGCGGGACCAACCGCCGTTTTCCTGCGCATCGTTTTTTGAGGAGAAACGCAAATATTTAGACAGCAGCGAAACAATACTCTTTAAATTTAGCTTTTGCAACTTTCTAAATAATATTTTTCTAAATATCTCTATAGAATCAATGAAATAATACCAAAATAAAATTACATTTTATTATTTTTAGATATTTATTTATAATAATTATGACCAAATTTAATTTTTATTTTAGTATTTTTTCTATTTATCTGACACTAATTTAGTTTTACCCTTTCCCTCTTTTGGGTAATTACATCCTCTCGCCCCCTTGGATTTCACTATCATTTGCCCGTTTTTTTAGATATTCTGTTATGAAAACAATTTTTCTTGCTGGCGGATGTTTTTGGGGTGTTGAGGAATTTTTCTCTCGACTTATTGGTGTTAATGATGCTGTATCAGGCTATGCGAACGGATTCATAGAGAATCCTACGTACAGTCAAGTTTGTTCGGGAACAACCGGTTTTGCGGAAACTGTCAAAGTGACGTTCGATCCAGATACCATTTCCTTGAGCACGATACTCAAACAGTATTTTTCAATCATTGATCCTACCGTTCTGAACCGACAAGGAAACGACGTAGGCACGCAGTATAGAACCGGAATTTTTTATACTGACCCAGCCGATCTTCCTGTAATTGAGAAAGTCATCAGAGAAGAAGCGAAAAAATATGCGCGGCCTTTTGTAGTCGAATACGAACCCTTGAAAAACTTCTATCGAGCTGAGGACTACCATCAAGATTACCTGAAGAAAAATCCAAACGGCTATTGTCATATCAGTTTTGCCGGCGTGGAGCAGGCCAATCAGGAAACTCTGGCAAAGCACGAAAAGCATTATGCAAAGCCATCTGACGCGGAAATTCGCTCCAAGCTCAGCAAGGAATCCTACGAAGTCACACAGCATGCGGCAACCGAAAAAGCTTTTACTGGCAAATACTGGGACAATCATGAAAAAGGCATCTACGTTGATATAGTGACAGGCGAGCCTTTATTTGTCTCCACGGACAAGTTTGATTCTGGCTGCGGTTGGCCTAGCTTCTCAAAACCGATTGACAAGAGCTTCGTCACCGAACATTTTGATGGAAGTTATGGAATGTCACGCATAGAAGTCAAAAGCAGGACTGGGGGATCGCATCTCGGACATGTGTTTAACGATGGACCGAGGGAGTTCGGCGGTTTAAGGTATTGCATCAACAGTGCCTCTCTGAGATTTATTCCTTTAGCAGACATGGAAAAGGAAGGTTACGGTCAATACAGAGAGTTGGTACGATAATTTAACCGTAAAAAAAGAGGAGGCGTTTTTCCTCCTCGTCCTTAGTGCACTTTAAGCCGCCACCTGGTTCGGTATTCCCTTTTGGGCTCTTAACACATCATTCCAATTCGCCCCTTTTTCTTCCGGAAGCTTGACTTCTATTTCTAACTGAGGGTTTTCCTGTTTCAGTTTTGTGGCAGCAGTAAAGATTTCTCTTTGGGAAATGAAGTCCGAATCGTTGTCACCGAAAAAGATGATTTTCTTTACTCCTTCAGGGACCGCAAAGCCCTTGTAGTTGTAAGCTGAGATAACTGCCCAGACTGGTACATCAAACAATTCCGTAGCCGACAATGCCGTTTCCACATCCTCGGCAAGCCCGAGTACTCCTTCTTCCGAGACTTCTCCAAGCCGAATAACCGTACCCGCCACTCTATTCGTGTAAGTCTTTTTGGCTGTGGTTACCGGAGCCAAGTGGTCATCTTGCAGATAAATGCGATAGAGATTAACCAATTTTCCTTCACTGTCACTCATTTCAGCCACAAGCCCCGGATAATAGACCGCCTTACTTTTACCTTCTCGGCCTCCGATCCATGCATAGCTGAGCTTAGGAGATGCCCAAAGCGACTTGGGCAATGGTTTACTAATCCCACAGGCCTGTAAGTACGCATAGGCGCTATCTCCCTCTTTTACCGGATGAGAAAAGTCTAAAATCTTCCTCATATAAGGTGCGTAATCAGCCCTACCGGTCGCTGCAACTGTAATTTTTTCGCGATCGGGTTTCCAGTTTGTGTATTCAGCGATAAAACCAATCGCTTCCTGAAAGGACCAATTCTTCGCTTGCATTAATAAATCTACACCGTTGTGATAGCCGCAATTCCCACAATAGCTATCTCCCTTGCCAAATTTGTCGGTATAAGTGAAACGGTTGGTAGCGCGGCACCATGGGCAAGTGGTCCATTTACGAATAAGCAGATTCTCATTGACTCCCGCTTTCAGTAGAATATCGTGAAATTTCATGTAGGCCGAAGCGACAACCTGTCTTGCGTCTTCGGTCGTGTATAAGTGAGTAGTTGCAAATTTCTCCACTTTGTAGAACTCCTCTTGAGATTTGAAAATCAAACAACGGAGCAGTAACTTTTTTATCTAATCTTTGAAGCTCTCGTTGTCAACGGAGCGCATCCTACAGATCAACAAGTCAATTTATGACTAATGAAATCAACCTGTTCACTTTTTCTTCTTTTTAGTGATTTCAAAAACTCTCGGAAAGTTTGATGGCTCTCAGCATAGCTTGGTCCATGTTGTAATACCTATAGTCGCCGAGACGACCGGCAAAGGTAAGTTTCGCTTCTTTGGCTGCCAACTCCAAGTAACGTTTGTACAACTTGTCGTTGGCCTCATTTGGTATCGGGTAATATCGCTCGTTTTGGCCACGAACAAAGGCTTCAGGGTATTCGTAGGACACTACGGTTTTATCAGATTTAGTGTCCAGAAAATATTTGTACTCCCCAATCCTTGTCCAATCGTAGTTGTTTGGATAGTTCACAACCGCATAAGGTTGAAAATGCGCTCTGTTGAATTCCAAAAAGTTAAATTTCAAACTTCTATATGGCAACTCTCCCAACACGTAATTAAAGTACTCGTCAATAGCGCCTGTATAAAAGCAATGATCAACCTCTTCAAGCTGATCTCGAGAAAACTTTGTGTTGAGGTCTACGCTGATATTCTCATGCTCCAGCATGCGTTCGACCATCCTCGTGTATCCGGCTATGGGTATACCTTGATACTTATCCTGGAAATACCGATTATCTTTTCCGACAAACACCGGAACTCTCCCCGTTACCGCTTGATCAAGTTGTTCCGGTGTGAACCCCCACTGTTTTTCTGTGTAGTGTAAAAAAACTTTTTCGTACACGTAATTAGCAAGAAACTGGAGATCCTTGTTCTGAGATTTCCTCAATTCAAGAATCGGCACCTTCTGACCTAGCCCAAATTCGTTGAGCAGAGCATAAATTAAGCGATCTGCAATTGAAGTCGGAAACAAGGCCTCGATAGAATTGATGTTGAAAGGAACAGGTACGAGTTTGCCGTCTATAAAAGCTCGAACCTCGTGTTGATAGGGATACCATTCTGCAAACCTAGAAGCAAAGTGCCACACTTCAGCGCTTTGCGTGTGGAATATGTGCGTCCCATACATATGAACATCAATTTCGTTATCGTTGAAGTAATCAAAGCAGTTCCCAGCTAAATGCTCTCTTTGTTCAATGAGTCTGATCTCATGCCCCTTTTCTGCCAACGCCCTTGCTAGAGTTGCTCCTGTCAAACCTGCCCCAACTACTAAGATATCCATGATTCTGCGCCTATTCCATTAATCGGGATCAAACATAAACTGTTCAACTGTATTCAATACCTGTGCGAGGGTCTCTCCAAAAGACTATTTGAAATATTTGGGACACACCTCGTCAGGTTTACCATCCATAATCATTTGGCCATGCTCAAGCCACACAACCCGGGTGCAACATTTTTTGATGAGTGCTTGGGAGTGCGTAGCAATGACAAGAATGCTTGAGCTTTCAATAAGCCGATTCAATCTTGTTTCCGCCTTCTGACGGAAACCCTCATCACCTACGGAAAGCCATTCGTCCATCAGGAGGATTTCCGGAGTGATCATCGTTGAGACCGCAAAAGCAAGCCTCATGTGCATACCAGTCGAATAAGTTCTGACAGGCATTTCAACAAAGCGACCCAGCTCGGAAAATTCAATAATTTCATCGATATTTTCATTAACGATTTTTTTGTCAATACCGAGCAAGGCTGCACGAAGATAGATGTTTTCAATGCCAGTTGCTTCCCCATCAATTCCCAAGGACACATCAATCAAGGAACCCAGTTTGCCCTCCACGATTGCCTGTCCTGCTGTCGGGTAATAAACCTGACCGATAACGCGCAGAAGAGTACTTTTCCCTGCACCATTATGGCCAATTAAACCTACCCTTTCTTCACCTTGGATTTCTAGATTGATTCTTTCTAAGGACCTGACAATCGTCCTTCCTGCTTCGGTTAGACCTATCTTGCCACCCGTGGCCATTCCCATGACAGCTTTTTTCAGAGAACGACCCTGAGAATTAAAAATGGGAATGTCAACCGTTACGTCTTTAAGACTTATGCGCGCCATTGTTATAACCAGTAAGCAATTCTATTGCGGTATTTGTTGTACACAATTAGCGTCAGCCAAGTACCCACAATCAGGCACAAGAAAGACACACCCCAGTTCAAAGCCGTCGGCAAATTGCCCATTAACGGCGCCCTGACAATTTCCATAAGATGGTAGAAGGGATTTGGTTCAAGAATCATGACAGAGGTTCTAGCTGAAAGTAGCCCAGGCATCCAAATGATCGGTGTTACGTAAAAAATCACCTGCAACAAATTAATTAAAATTTGAGCCATATCTCTAAAACGAGTGCAGAAGATGCCAATCATCAAAGACATCCAAGTCAAATTCAGAGTCAAAAGTAAGATCCCAGGAAGGAAAAGGAACATGTCCCAATCAAGAGGTCTTCTGACTATGAGGCAAACAATCGGAAAGATGACAATGTTATGAACAAAAATGTAGAAGTTTCGCATGACCATCCTTTCTACATAGAGAAAGAGCGGATGCGGAAGCTGCTTAATCATTCCCTCCACAGAGGTAAATGCGGTTGTAGCTTCAGTAAGAGTTGAAGATAGATACCCCCAAATGATTAAGCCGGCGGAAATGAAAGGTAGGAATTCGTTTATTGAAGATTTAAAAATCGTTCCAAAGATAAAACCCAAACAGGCGATCATGATCGCCGTTGAAATTGTTATCCAAAAAGGTCCTAACGTAGAACGGCGATAGCGTTGTCTGATATCAGATCGCGCCAATAGATCAGCCAAATCAAATTGTTGTATGCCTCTAACAATATCTATTAAGCCGAAACTTTTTTGCTTTCGACGTTTAAAAGGAACGGGCGATACTCCTGTAATCTGTACCTGACTCATTAAATCCTTCCAAATGTTTCTTCTAGGTAAGAGCTGCTCCGCCAAATGCAAGGCGGACCCCTATCGTTTTTCTTTTCCGCACATTCTAAAGAATTATCCAAGGGATTAACGACTGTCGACTTTCAGGGAAAAACCACATTGCGCTACGCCTTTTAATTAGTTACCCAAAGTTTGTGATCTCTTTGTTTAAAATACGCCAAAGTATTACTAAGCAATAAAGACGATGGGAAAAGGTTTTTACAGCATCATGTTGGCTCAGTTCTTATCATCACTGGCCGACAACGCACTTCTGATAGCAGCTATCGCATTACTTGCGACACTTAACGAACCAGCGTGGATGACACCGCTGTTAAAACTTTTCTTTGTGGTGAGTTATGTTCTTTTCGCAGCCTGGGTGGGCATTTTTGCGGACACCATGCCCAAAGGCCATGTGATGTTCATTACCAATGCCATCAAGACCTTTGGTTGCTGTGTCATGCTGTTCGGTACTCATCCGCTTATTGCTTACGGTATTGTTGGACTTGGTGCGGCAGCTTATTCTCCAGCCAAATACGGGATTCTCACTGAACTGCTACCACCAGAGCTTCTAGTGAAAGCCAACGGTTGGATAGAAGGGCTTACCGTAGCCTCTATCATTCTCGGTACGGGCCTTGGCGGTTTCCTTATTTCGCCAACGGTTGAGCATTGGGTTCAGGGAGTTCATGTTTGGGGCATCCACAACTCTGCTCAAGCAGCCATCGCTGTCATGATTTTTATTTATGCCGCAGCTGCCATCGTCAACCTATTTATTCCCAACACCGGAGCCAAGTATCCAAAACAGGATTTCCGACCTGTTCATACGCTCATCAATTTTTACAAATCTTGCGCCTTGCTTTGGCATGATAAGCTTGGTCAGATTTCCCTTTCTGTGACCACATTGTTTTGGGGTGCGGGCGCAACATTACAGTTCTTAGTGCTAACTTGGGCGGATCATTCATTAGGTCTTGATCTATCTAAGGCAGCCATCCTTCAAGGCGTAGTTGCGATAGGCATTGCCATTGGTGCAGTGCTAGCCGCCTCTCTGGTTAGTCTGCGTAAAAGTGTCGATGTTCTGCCTCTTGGTGTTCTAATGGGCTTTTCCGTTGCCCTTATGTCTTTCTACAAGGGCTCCTGGATTCCCGGGGGATTCGACGCTTTCGGTTTCCACGTCTCCTTCGCAATTGTCATTGCCTGCTTAATGCTGATCCTTGTAGGGATGATGGCCGGATTCTTCGTAGTCCCCATGAACGCTTTATTGCAGCACAGAGGGCACGTTTTGATGAGCGCCGGCCGATCAATTGCGGTACAAAATTTCAACGAAAACTCTTCCATTCTGATAATGTTGGCGGTTTACTCCCTGCTCATTAAAACGGGTCTTGGGTCTGTCACTATCATGGTTATTTTCGGTTGTTTCGTTGGATTCTCTATGCTCGGTGTGATTTTTAAACACAGACACAATCAATCCATTGAAGATTCGTTACATCTTATTGGTGAAGAAAAGCGCCACTAGAGCCATATCGCCCTCCGCTTGGGATATGATGGCAACAGTTGCAGCTCGCTTTTTATTAGATATTCTCCAGATACCCTATGTCAATTACAGATAAAGCAGGAAACACCTTCACCGTGCAAAGCTGCGGAATCAGGCTTGATTTCAGCAATCAAAAGCTAGACCAGTCCGTCTTAGATGGACTCGTCAAACTAGCCCTAGATAGAGGTATCCAAAAGGCGTTCAATGCAATGCGACAAGGAGAAGTGGTCAATCTTTCCGAAAAAAGGTCCGCACTGCATACCTCGCTGCGGGATCCGTCTAAAGATGTCCCCTTCGGTCTTGAAGTACACCAAAGTCTGGAGAAAATCATCGAATTTGCTAAGGCGGTTCGCTCCGGCAAGTGGCTTGGTGCAACCGGTAAAAAGATTAGAACGGTAGTTAATATCGGCATCGGTGGCTCTGACATGGGACCACGCGCAGTTTGGCATGCTTTAAGACCAAACCATCCCAAGATCGATATCAGATTCCTTGCCGCGGCTGACGGTGTGACATTTGACCGTATTTTTTCTGACTTAGATGCGGCATCAACCCTGATCGTGGTTTCTTCAAAAAGTTGGAGAACACAAGAAACCCACTTCAACGCGCTTGCCGCTTTGGAATGGTTCAAAAACCAGGGGATTGATGGAAAGAATTTAGCTAAGCACGTGGTCGTTGTTTCCTCCAACCCAAACGCAGCCAATTCGCTCAACTTGCCGCAGGAAAATCAATTTCCCATTTGGGATTGGGTTGGAGGCAGATTTTCTGTTTGGAGCGCTATTGGACTGCCTGTCGCTGTGGGCCTTGGAGCGAAAGTATTCCTTGAATTGCTTTCGGGGGCTCACTGCATGGACGAACACGCATCCATAGCACCAATAACCTCCAATCTTCCGGCGCTATTGGCCTTGATTGCCTATAGGAATATCACCCAATTGGGCGTTTCTAGCTACTGTTTCTTAGCTTACGATGAACGTTTACGTATTGTTGTCGATTGGCTGCAACAGCTTGAGATGGAAAGTTTGGGCAAGCATCGAACAACGACTGGACAAGCGGTTGATACGCCCACCGCAATTGCTGTATGGGGTGGACATGGCAACGAATCTCAGCATTCCTTTTATCAATGGCTGAGAGAAGGCACTTCAAAAACAGCTATTGACATCTGTTGGTCCATTAAACCGGGACATAGCCACAAACAACTACACAATGTCCTAATCGCCAATGCCAAGGCACAGACAAAAGCCCTGACATCAAGAGAACAAGGCGATGAAAACTTCAACGTTGTAACTGTCCTAACCTTAGAAATACTTGATGCAAAGACTCTGGGCTCATTAATGGCGCTCTATGAGCACAAGACGGTAATGCTTGCCTTCCTTTTTGGGTTAAACGCATTTGACCAGCCTGGAGTTGAATTGGGCAAAAAACTTGCCCGGGAAATATTAGGTTCTTAAGCACCCTGAGAAAAAAGGCGGGTTCACCGCCTTTTTCCATTCACAATAAGTTTAATTTACTGTAGCTTTCGGAGAAAAGTCTACCAGCATGGAATTTACCCGATGAATAAAACCCACCGGATCTTTAAGTTCTGCGCCTTCCATGACTTGAGCCTGTTCAAGTAGCAACTTAGCCCAATCATCATTAAACGCTCCTTCCTCTCGTAATCTACTGACCAACGGGTGGTTAGGATTCAACTCAAGAATCGCTTTTACTTCTGGAACTGGTTGACCCGCCCTCTTCAACATTTTGAAAAACGCTGGGTTGGGCTGATTCTGTGGATTAACCAAGCAAGAAGGAGAATCCGTAAGACGCAATGTAATTCTCACATCTTCGACCTGATCACCCAAAGCTTTTTTAAACTTCTCTATCAATGGCAGATATTCGACCTGCAATTTTTCTTTTTCAGACTTTTCATCCTTATCTGCCAAAGCTCCTAGGTCCAAACCTTCCTGAGCAATATCCGTCAGTTTCTTTGAATCAAACTCATAGAAGAACTGAGACATCCATTGATCAATTGGTCCATTAAGCAACAGTACTTCAATACCCTTTTTCTTAAACATTTCAAGCAACGGACTCTTAGCCGCCTGTTCTTCTGACTCTCCGATGAAGTAATAGATATCTTTTTGGTCCTTAACCATTCTGCTGACATAAGACTCAAGAGAAACATTCTTCTCACCCGAGCTATTCGTTGAGGCAAATCTCAGGAGTTTGGTAATGCGTTCACGGGAAGCGTGATCAGACATACCTTCCTTCAGAACATCACCAAATAAAGACCAAAACTTTTTATAGTCTTCTTCTTTATTTTTTGCCAAGTCCTCAAGCATCGACAAAACTCGTTTGGTTGTGCCATCACGGATTGTCATTAAATCTCTGCTCTGCTGAAGTATCTCTCGGCTCACGTTCAACGGGAGATCCTCAGAGTCAATGACACCTCTCACAAAGCGTAAGTACCTTGGCAAAAGCTCCTTAGCATCATCCATAATGAACACGCGTTTAACATACAGTTTCACACCTCTTATGTCTTCCGTTGTCCACAGGTCAAAGGGCTTGACGGAAGGAATATATAGCAGTTGAATGTATTCGTTACGGCCTTCAACCTTGTTGTGAGTCCAACAGAGAGGATCACTGGCATCATGAGCTATGTGATGATAAAAATCCTTGTACTGCTGTTCTGTTATTTCTTTCTTAGGACGAATCCATAGAGCCGCCCCCTGATTGATGGCTTCCCATTTCTTTTCTTGCTTATCTTTTTTCTCTTCATCAAAGGAGAGTTCTTGCATCAGGATCGGAGCGGCAATATGGTCAGAGTAATGGACCAGGATATCCTTAATTCTCCAATTATTAGCTAGATCCCAATCGTCCTTTTTAAGCTGCAGAATAACATCCGTTCCGAAATGCTCACGAACAGCATCCTCCACGGTGAACTCTCCTTCTCCATCGCTTTCCCATTTTGTAGCGGATTCTGATGGATCACCCGCTTTCCTGCTGATTACTGTTACTTTGTCAGCTACGATGAATGAAGAATAAAAACCAACTCCAAACTGACCAATGAGTTGCACATCCTTTTTCTGATCGCCCGTAAGGTGAGCGAAAAATTCCCTAGTACCACTGTTAGCAATCGTACCCAGATGCTCAATGATCTCATCCCTATTCATACCGATGCCATCATCACTGATGGTGATCGTATGAGCTTTTTCGTCAGCGCTAACTCGGATGGATGGATGCGGATCTGCCTCCAAAAGTTGTGGGTTTTCGATTCCAGCAAATTTCAACTTATCGATAGCATCCGATGCGTTCGATATTAATTCTCTTAAAAAAATCTCACGCTTTGAATAAAGCGAATGCACTACCAAGTGCAGCATCTGCTTTACTTCAGCCTGAAAATTCATACTTTTCTTATTTGTCGCTTGTTCAGACATCATTTAATCCTTCTATTCCAACATTTTGTCGTGATTTATCGCTCCCCTCTATTTGGGGTTAGAAATACAAATTTCAAGTACCAACCAAATTCGCCTTATTCCCCCAATCAAGAAAAAGTAATAACCGTTGACTTCTAGTCTTGAAACGTTGATAAGATTGACTGCAGTACTGTTAGTAATTCATAGTCTAAAAACCCGTTGGTTATAGAGAGTGACACAATTTTTGTTGATTGGCCTGGCTGGGGCACTAGGTGCTCTATGTAGATGGCTACTTTCGCTGTTAATAATTAGTAAGGTCAAAAACTTTGATGCGGGAACCCTGTTGGTCAATAGCTTGGGTTGCCTACTATTAGGAATAGCAATCAGCATTGCGCCATCGGGAAGCTCTCTCACAGTGATTATCACTCAAGGTTTTCTTGGAGCATTCTCAACGTTTTCTACGTTTGCTGTATCAGTCAGTGTTGCCTTTGGCAGACTAAATTATGGAAAAGCCTTGAAAGAAATTTTTTTTAATCTTGCCTTTTGTTTTTCATTTTTTTTCTTCGGTTCTTTGTTGTACTAGGCAATGAAAAATTTCCAGGAAATATTTGCCGTTATGTTGGGAGGTTTTTTAGGAACTCTCAGTCGGATTTTTCTGCTAACTATCACGTTTGCACCCGATCTTTCTTTTCCACCAGTGTTAATGTTAATCAACTGGATAGGGTCCCTCGTACTAGGTTTTGTGAGTCAAAAGGTCTCGCTTAACAGAAAAAACAGGCATGCAGGACTAATCTTTCTTTTGCTCGGAACTGGCTTCCTTGGCAGTTTTACAAGCTTTTCATCGTTCGTCTATGAGGCATCGGTTTTACTTGAAGCACAAAAAGTTTTATCCGCCGGGATGTACACCTTCCTGACACTAACTGGTGGAATTTTGTTGGCCAGTCTTGGTGTCAGAGCCGGTACGATAGGTTCGCAAACCGAAAACTGCTAAAAAGTTATATGCTCTGATTACAAAAGAGGCTATGCGGATTATCTGCCTGCCGACTGGAACGTATTACATTTATTTGGATCTCCGGTATCAAAACCTGTTTTGAACCAGTGATATCTTTGCTGAGAAGTACCGTGAGTAAAACTGTCAGGGACCACTCTTCCTTGAGCTTGTTTTTGGAGTCTGTCGTCTCCGATCGCAGCAGCCGTCCTAAGTGCTTCCTCGAGATCTCCTTTCTCAAGCACTCCCTCTTTATTCATTTGATGACCCCAAACCCCCGCAAGACAGTCTGCTTGGAGCTCAAGCAAAACAGAAAGCTTATTGGCCTCTTTTTGATTGGTTTGACTTTGCAGATTCCTTACCTGGTCAGCAATTCCGAGAAGGTTTTGCACGTGGTGACCGACCTCGTGGGCCAAAACATAGCCCAAGGCAAAGTCTCCTCCGCCACCAAGTTTCTTTTGCATGTCCTTATAAAAGGAAAGGTCAACATAAAGTTTTCGGTCTAAAGGACAGTAGAAAGGACCCATAGCAGACTGGCCATAGCCACAGGCGGTCTGAGTGACTCCGGAATAAAGAACCATTGTTGGAGGCTGATATGTCTTTCCAGAATTTCTAAAAATGTGGCCCCAAGTGTCTTCAGTTGAACGTAGGGCAACAGAAGAAAACTTAGCAAGTTGTTCTTCTTCGGGAGAAGCCGAATATGGATGCTGAGTCTGATTAACAGTGTAGGAGTCTCCTCCCATTCCCAAAATCGGTGTCAGATCAATTCCGTAAAGTCCTGCAACCATTACCACAACAAGCACCAAAAGACCAGCTTTCCCACGGGGAAGCATGATTCTTCCACCCGGACCGGAGACTTGCCCTCTTCGATCCTCAACGTGCGAGCTCATTTGCCTGTTTTTCCACAGCATCTTTATGGTTCCCTCATAAAAGTTGGAACAATGCTAATTCAACAAATCATCCGAAGGAATCTTTGGGGTTTCGTCAACCACGACGTCCTCAGCTTCCCGTGCTTTTTCGTCTAACGGACTTGGTGCGAGGCCAGTAAATTTCCATTTGGCTTCCACTCTTCTGCCTCTTCTAGCCCGTTTCCCTCTGTACTCTTCAATCAGACGAGGACCAATATTAAGTTCCTGTTTCTTTTGTCCGCGCCCGACACCCTGAACAACAACTCCATTCGGGGTTATAGGTAGTGTCGCGACGAGTTTCTCTCCAGTCTCCAAGTCAATAATGGTCACACCCTTACCACCGCTAGAAAGAGCTCTCATCTCGCTCACATCAAATACAAGAAGGCGTCCGCTGCTTGACAGCGCAGCAATCCAACCAGTAAGTGGCGTAACAAGCCTCATTGGTAGCGGGGCTTTCTTGGGTCCTAGCGTGAAGAAAGACTTTCCTATTCTCTGCTTGACAACCAAATCTGAGAATTTACACATGAACCCCATTGCCTCATCGGAGGACATCAAAATTTTGTTTTCTCCCGCCGTAGCTAAAAAGTCAACAGGTAATTCTTTATCTTGCAACTGAATAAAAGCAGAATAATGAGTTCCGTCACCTCTTGCACCCGGTAATTGAGAAACCGGTACACTGTAAACTCTGCCAAAGTTGGTCAGCATAACCAAATAATCAACAGTTCTGCACTCAAAGGCGGCTCTTAGCGAGTCTCCAAGCTTAAAGTTCATGGCAGCAGCATTGACATCGTGGCCACTTCTTGTCTTCACAAAACCCTTTTCGCTGACAATGACGGTGACTGGTTCATCAACAACTTGCTGTACTAAGACAGAACCCTTGGACTCTTCAATGAGTGTTCTTCTTTCATCACCGAATTTTTCAGAATCAGCTATGATTTCCCTAGAGATCAAACGACGCATCTTGACCTCATTGACGAGCAGATCGTTGAGTCTTGATTGTTCTTTACGCAACTTATCCAATTCTTTGTTGAGTTTAACCTCATCCAAGTTGGCCAACTGACGTAATTTAATTTCCAGGATATCTTCGGCCTGAGTATCACTCAAAGAGAAGGTTTCCATCAATGCTTTCTTAGGATCCTCGGCGTTCCTGATGATGCGGATCACCTCTTCAATGTCAAGAATGATGATCAATCGACCTTCAAGAATATGAATTCTGGCATTCACATCTTTAAGGGTTGCCTCTGTTCTACGCTTGACCGTTTGAATTCTAAATTCGCACCACTCAGAAAGAACCTCCCGAATACCTTTTTGAGCTGGTTTCCCATCTAGACCGATGGTCACTAAATTAAATTTCGCACTAGCCTCTAAACTGGTCAGGTTGCATAGAGTGCTTACAAGGTTTGATCTATCAACAGTTTTACTCTTGGGCTCGATGACAATACGAATCGATTCTTCTGCGGAAGATTCGTCTCGAATACTGCCCATCATTCCAAGCAACAACTGTTTGAGTTGCTGTTGTTTCTCCGTCAGTTTCTTGCGCTCGCCAGATGGTCTCGGATTCGTCAGAGTTTCAATCTCTTCCATAACCTTTTGGGCAGAAACTTTATAGGGAAGTTGATCAATGATCAGCTGCCATTGACCACGAGAGAGTTCCTCAAAATGATAAACAGCCCTTAATTTGAGGTTGCCGTATCCAGTCCGATATGCTGATAGTATCTCGGAATTTGAAGAAATAATTTGACCACCGCCTGGGAAATCAGGACCTGGCAACAACTCCATGATTTTTTCAAGAGAAGTTTCAGGGTTGAGAATCATTTCTGCAGATGCAGAGGCCACTTCTCTCAGGTTATGAGGAGGAATTTCAGTCGCCATGCCCACAGCAATACCACTAGAGCCATTAAGCAGTAAAATGGGCAGCCTTGCAGGCAGAATCGGCGGCTCCTTGAATGCACCATCATAATTGCTCACGAACGGAACCGTCCCCTGATCCAGCTCTCCAAGCAACAACTCCGCATTACGATGAAGTCTGACTTCTGTATATCGCATTGCGGCAGGAGGGTCTCCATCGGCTGAGCCAAAATTTCCGTGCCCTTGGACAAGCGGATAACGCATCGTGAAGTCTTGCGCCATTCTCACCATGGCGTCATATGCCGCCTGGTCCCCATGAGGATGATATTTACCCAAAACATCACCCACAACTCGAGCACTTTTTACCGGCTTGGAATCTGAAGATAGATTCAAGCGACGCATTGAATAGAGGATTCTTCTTTGGACCGGCTTTAACCCGTCGGTTACTTCTGGTAGTGCACGACCCTTAACAACCGAAATCGCATATTCAAGATAAGCCTTGGAAGCAAAATAAGCTAGAGTTAATTCTTCTCCATCGTCGTCACTGTGCGACAGGGCATCTTCAACTATATCAGTTGGATTGGGTTGAGCATCCTCAGGAACTACTTCAACCTGTTCAAGTTCATTAACGAGGGCTTCTTCCTCGTTCAGGACCTCCGCTTGCACCTCTTCCACGATTGATGTTGCCTTGTTTTCAGCTTCTTCAATCACAGACTCTGCCTCAGAGGGCTTACCTTGAGTTTTCTCTTCAAGACCTGCGATATCAAAAAGAAAACCTGTCGAATCCTCTTGTTCAGCCGATTGATCCCTATCCGTTTCAGTTTCTTGACTTTGTTCCATTTCCGGAAGCACTTCGCTATCAAAGAGAACCGTTTGGTCTTCTGGTTTAAGTTTTTTACGTTTTTTCTTAATAGGCATTTTTATCAAATATCAGGTTCAAACATGTCTCCATGCCGCTCAATCCACATTTTGCGATCGTTAGCTTTCTCGCGGGACATAAGAATATTCATTGCCTTATCAGTAAGCGGTATCCCGGGCTCTCCCACCTTGACGGGCAACAGTCTTCTAGTTTCTGGGTCTAAGGAGGTTTCCCTCAACTCCTGCCAATCCATTTCACCAAGCCCTTTGAAGCGCGAAATCTCTATCTGTTCTTCCTTGAGTTTTTCTTTCTTAAGTTTCTCGATAGTCGAAGAAAGCTCCTCATCATTCAAACAATAAATACGGCGTTCTTTTTTCTTACCGATTTTGCCAACGGTTACTTTGAACAGTGGTGGCATCGCAACAAAAATGTGCCCTTTTTCTATCAAATAAGAGAAGTGGCGATAAAACAGCGTTAGTAGCAGAACTTCAATATGAGAACCATCGACATCGGCATCAGCCATAATGCATATCTTTCCATAGCGAAGTCCTGACAAGTCGGCGATCTCTCCCGTTTTATGAGGGTCAACACCGATAGCTACCGAGATATCGTGAATTTCTTGGCTTCTCAATACCTGATCCGGATTTTCTTCCCAAGAGTTCAGAATCTTTCCTCTCAAGGGCAAAATAGCCTGATAGTCCTTGTCCCTACCTTTCTTTGCTGAACCTCCCGCAGAATCTCCCTCAACAAGAAATAATTCATTTCTTGCAATATCGCCGCTAGTACAGTCGGTTAATTTGCCTGGCAGGACGGCAACCGAAGAACCCTTTTTTCTCTCTACTTTTTGAGCGCTGTGTTGTCTTGCTTGAGCTTGTTTAATGAACGCATCAATCAGTTTTTTGCTGTCCTCTCCATGGATGTTAAGCCAAAACTCCATCTGAGTTCTGACAAACGTGGAAATCAATCTTAGGGCTTCTCTGCTGATGAGTCTATCTTTGACCTGTCCTTGGAACTGAGGGTCGAGTACCTTAGCATTAAGAATAAAGTTGGCTCTCGCAAACACATCTTCGCTAGTGAGTTTTACACCTTTAGTTCCTAGCCCATGGCTTTCCATGTAGGTTTTGACCGCTTGGAAGATGCCATCCTTTAAGCCAGCTACATGAGTTCCGCCTGAAGATGTTGGAATTAAATTGACGAAGCTTTCTTGTTTGAGCGGACCTTCCTCGGTCCATGCAAGAACCCAACTCGCGCCCTCACCTTCGGAGAAGTTCTCATCGTCCTCGGTCGCAAAACCTTCCGCTTCAAAGGGGGTTGCTATGAACTCATTTTCAATTTGATCTACGAGATACTCTTTAAGACCCCCCTTATAGAGCCAAATCTGCTCAAGTCCTGTAGCCTCTTCTCTGTAGACCACAGTACACCCGGGAAGTAGAACTGCTTTGCTCCGCAGTAAGTGGATCAGGTTGTCTTTTGGGATATTTGACGACGAGAAATACTTGGGATCCGGCCAGCAACGAACTCTAGTTCCAGTCTGACGCTTAGGTCTAGGAGACTTAACGGAAGAAAGGCTTTCGCAGACAAAACCGTCTTTGAAGGCGATGGTGCTTTCAAGTCCATCTCTCCATACTGTAACCTCTAAACGGGTGGAAAGCGCATTGGTAACTGATACCCCAACACCATGCAAACCGCCAGAAAAGGCATAAGCCCCACCGTTAGCCTTGTTGAACTTACCTCCTGCATGTAGCCTCGTAAAAACAAGCTCGATAACCGGCACTTTTTCTTCGGGGTGTTCTCCGATAGGAATTCCACGCCCATTATCTTCGACTGAAACCGAACCGTCCTGATGTAAAGTGAGTTCTATCCGGTCACAAAACCCAGCCAACACTTCATCGCTGGAGTTATCAATAACCTCCTGAACAATATGCAAAGGAGAATCGGTCAGGGTATACATGCCCGGACGCTGTTTTACCGGTTCTAAACCCTTTAAAACCTTGATTGTGTCTTCGGAATACTTTTTTAAATTTGAACTTATTTGAGGCATACAAAAAAAGAACCGCAATACTGTCGGGTTTAAAAAACAGGTCGTATTTTACCAAAAGCTTGTTAACAGATAATCTCAGTGATAAGACGCCTATTGAGTAGCCTGGTTCAATCTTGGGTCGTCTAACGATCGCAAAACCTCTTTTTTTTGTTATAAACTGGTGGTGTTGGCCCCATAGTTGAATGGATACAACGTGGTCCTCCTAAGACTGAGGTACAGGTTCGATTCCTGTTGGGGCTGCCATGAATTCTGAATAAATCACCCCAATCCCGAGCGCTAGTGACTTTAGGATTGGGGTGTTTAAAGTAGGTTGCTATTGTTCAAAGGTTCCTTTGACGAGTAGCTGTTTGTCTTTCATCATGACGACCCCTTTAGAAATGACATCTTGCAGTTGCCAGTCTTGGTCAAATATGCATACATCTGCACTGTTTCCGATAATCACTTCTCCTTTGCCTTTCAGCTCTAGGCCCTTGGCAACGTTTCGGGTCAGGAGAGGAAGAACTTTTTCTGGTTTGTAACCGCGCTCCAACAGTTTCCTTGCGTCTCTGAGATTGCAGGCAACGCCGCCGACTCCGAGGCCGATCATTTCACCCTTATCGTTAAATCTAGGCACTGATCCATGCCCGTCAGAACTCATGGTAATTAAGGATTCGTCAATACCTTCTTTCCATGCAGTTTCCACTGCATCGGCCGGACTACTCAAGAAACACGATCCACCTGTTGTAATATCAATTCGACCACCAGCCTTAGCGAAATTCAAGGCATGCTCGAAAACTTTTGCATCTCTAGCGCAATGAGTCGGTCTGATATGTCGAATAGGCATACCGCGAGCCACTACTTCCTTAAATATCTCAAAGGCCCCTGGAACGTTACCCAAATGAATGTGTAAGACGCCGAGTTTTCCCGCAATCATTCCTCCTACCCGAATTTGTGTCAAAAGATCCATAACTTGCTGGGATGTTGGGAAAGAAGAACGATGATCACCTAAGGCAATTTTTACGCCAAGACACTCATGGACCATCAATAAATCGCCTTTGACACTACCGGTTAACGTCGTCGGAGGATAAGAATAATTACTGGTATACATCCACGCTGTCACGCCTTCTTCAGTCAAAGCTTGAACCTTTGCCAAGAGATTAGGAATTGATCGAGTGAGACTATCGGTCCCAGAAACACCTACTAAACTAGTGGTTCCGCATTCAATAAGCTCTGAGAGCTGAATCTCGGGAGTTCTTGTTCGTGGACCTCCCTCGCCGCCTCCGCCTGTAACATGAATATGCTGATCAATCAATCCCGGGGTCATGATCTTGCCCTCGGCATTGATAATTTCCAAACCCGGTAGCTCAATCTTTAAGTTTTCGCCAATCGCCGCCACTTTATCGTTGACGATTAAAACATCTTTTATCCCCTTGTCTTCAGGTGAATATAAATGTGCCGAACGAATTAAATATGCCATATCAAGGACTCCATTAGGCTTCAAGAAAAATCAAACTAGTAGCTACTGAAACGATCATTGCCAAAATCATCACAGGAATCGTTCTCCTGACCAACTGAATCGGCGTGCAACCCGAAATACCCGCAACAGCAATGATCACACCTGCGATTGGGCTCATGGTCCTTGCTATACCGGCGGAAAGTTGAACGGGAACCACAAGAGCCAGGGTAGGAATACCTACAGAAGCTGCAGCTTCCGGAAGTAATGGCGAGAAAGCAAAAAACGCAGCGTTACCAGAACCTGTCACAACAGAAGCAACAATCATGATCAGTAACATAACAAACAGCATCACGATGAGACCAGCGTTTTGCATGGAAGCCGCCGCCTGGATCATTGTAGTGATACCTCCGACCTTGGAAAGCCCCAATGCAAAGAACTCGGCGCAAACAATCAAACTCACAGTTGAGGTGAAAACCTTGCCCATCCCTTCAAAAATCGCCTGCGTATCTTTGCAACAAAGTTTGAAGTCCCTTCTAGTCAAAATATCAATGAATAGAGAAATAATCAGAGATACAACGATAGCGGTCACAAGGCTAAGTTTGACTTTCGCGTAAACCATTGGAGAGAAAATCACCAACAAGAAAAGCGGAAGCATTGGAAGAATGGCGTAATAGGATGGCCCCGCACCCTTCAAGGCCTCTTCAGCATTAAAGTTTTCAGAATCTGCCTTACCGTCGTCGGCATGTTTTTCTCTTTTGTCAAACCACTTTTGAACAAAGAAATGGCCAACAGCAACAGTAGCTACGGTACAAAGGGCAATTGGTCCTTGCCCTTGAACAAAATAACTGACGACATCAATATTACACAAATCGGCAGCTCTCATAGAATTAGAACTTGACGGCCCTAAATCAAGACAGCATGTGGAGGCAATAACTGCTGCGGCCGAAACTCTTGATACACCAAGTGCAATCAAAAGAGGATAAATTGAGGCCATCAAAAGCAGACCAAGTCCTACGGCGGAGTTAAAGAAAAGTGCAATAAACTGACCTACCACATAAGTCAAAGCGAGCAGTAAATATGGCGAATGAATCGCTTTTAAAGGACGAACGCAAAATCTGACCAGTGACTTGCTTGCTCCGATTCTATCCATATAAAAGGCAAAGCCCGCGATTGCCATGATGTTGAGACCTAGACCGGGCAGGCGCCCCTGAACGGTTCTTGTAAAAGCCTCTGCCAAGTCAAACCCAAAAAAGTGGGTAGATTGTTTAGCAGTCACAGGATCTGTACCCATAATTCCTGCAACCAATAATAAAAACAAACCAATCAAAAGCAAAATGATTGGCGGGTAGTAATTCTTCAAAACAAAATAGCCTAGAAGTATGACTGCAAGTACAGTCACAATTATTCCGAACATGACCAACTCCTTGAGAAATAACCCAATGTTTTTATTATAAAACCTAGAAAATCTTAAAAGCCAACACTTATGCTGCCAGGATCAAGAACCATGCCTCTGTTTTCTGGTTAGACTTTTGCGGAGCTTCCTTTCTCTACGTTAGATGTCTTACTTGAAAACTTCAAAATCAAAAGCCCATCAAAGCAAGCTTATAAATTTATCCGTTCGCACTCTGTTACAAAACAGCCCCCGAAACTCTCCTAACCCTATTGAATTTCCAATGTTAGTCGTGTATAGTGCGCGGCTTTCTAGTTAATCGTTTTGGGAGAAACAATTAATGCAAAATCGTGAAATTGAGCAAAAAGAGTCTGTAAAAATCATTGCCATTTCTTCGGTCATGTCCGTGATTGGTAGTGGTGCACTCTTGATGGTTGCTCAGCTTTTTAGCTAAGAAAAATTCAAAAAAAATAAAGGGATCCGAAAGGATTCTTTTTTTTCCCTTAACGTTTGAGATTAATGGCTAGACCCGAAGTATTTTTTCATGAAAGTCACTGAATTTTGGGTATAAGTAACGTTGCATTTTCTGCATGATGAGTCAAGACCACCGGTACTAAAAGGGTGGAATCAAAAGAGAGCTAACCCCTCTGTTGCTCTATTTCGCATAAAAAGAGAAACATTGTCCCGTATCCAAATTAATCACCTCCGCATTGACCCTCAGGTCTACTTCAGAAGCCCCTCTCACATCTCTGAG
>CANQMZ010000005.1 GCA_947625105.1 uncultured Parasutterella sp. | reverse complement strand
TTTCGTTTGTAACTTCTTGTTAATCCCTTTTTTTTGTTAGGGTTTTTACCTCCCTTCCCGGTATTTCCTGAAGAACCTTCTTTTGGTGTGGCAGGTTTTCCATACCCGTTTAAGGTAACATTACATGAGGTTTACTTCTTCCGGAGTCAGCCATGAAAAAGGAACTGACTTTCGCTGTCATTTGCGTTATCTTGGCCATCCCGACTTATGGTCTATCGATTTTAATTCTCTTCTTAGCTTGGCTCGTTAAAACACTTGGTGGCAAGTATCGTAAAAGAATGCTTATTCGGAACGCCGTAAAAAATTCAGCAAGCCCTAAATAGGGAATCTGATTGTTCCCGTATAGGCTATTTTGGGCAGCTCTGGCAACCAGTAAAAAACCTCGAATCTACAATGGACTCATTAATGGTTGAGGGAAGTTGCGAGTCAACTTATTAAGCCCTGTAACCTGTTGGATTTGAGGAGGGAGAAATGGGATTCTTCAGAGGCGTAGCAAAGTGGTTCATCATTCTTGTGGTGATTGCTGTCATTTATATGTTCTTTGTCAGAAGCGGTGATGTGGATACAAAGACTCCACCGAAAGCTGGAGAAAATAAGGAGATGACGACCAAAGCACCGGCACCTGCCACTCCGGCAGCCCCAACGGCACAGACACCAGCTAAAACAAAGTAAGATTTGTTTACCCGCAATCAAAAAGCCCCGCAGGTCCTGGCGGGGCTTTGGTTTAGAAAGGCTTTACTTCTCGGGTTCTACGTATCCTTCAGGGTGTTCAACACCACTGCCGAAGAAGTGGTTCTCGATTTGTTCCATCAGCCATTTTCTCGCACGCGGGTCAGCCATTGAAAGGCGATTTTCGTTGACGAGCATAGTTTGGAGCCTCTTCCACTGTTCCCAAGCTTCTTTGGAGACATTCTGATAGATCCTCATACCCAAGGGACCAGGCAGAGGAGGGAGATCCAAACCTTCCGCTTCACGTCCGAGTTTTACGCACTTAACCATTCGTGCCATTGTTTTTCTCCTAAAATTTCTAACATTGTCCCTAACAGTCTATAGGTCTTTTATAAAAATTTGTGAACGACGCTGCCAGTTATAGAAGTTTCTTTTTTCAATTGGCAAATCGTCCAAAGTTGCCGCCCTGAATCCTCTCTTAAGGAACCAGTGGGCAGTGCGGGTGGTCAAAACAAAAAGTTTGGTAAGCCCCGCCTTTCTTGCCATTTTTTCGATTTGATGGAATAGTCTTTCACCGTCTCCAAAGCCTTGGTAATCAGGGTGGACCGTTAAAGCGGCCATTTCGCCCACTTTTTCAGAGGGGAAACTGTAGAGAGCGGCACTGCCATAAATAATTCCATCATGCTCAAGCACAATGAAGTGCCCTATGTCTTGTTCAAGTTTTTCTCTCGGTCTCTTGACAAGAGTACCGTCTTTTTCCAACGGCTCCAGCAGCTTAATAAGACCGGAAACGTCGTCAATGGTCGCCTGCCTTAGTGACTCCAGGTTTTCTTCGGTAAGCATGGTGCCAACGCCATCATGCGTAAAGAGTTCTGCAAGTATTCCCCCGTCTAAGGAGTAAGGAATAATGTGAACCCTTTCGACTCCTTGCTTTAAGGCCTTTATGGCATAGCCCAAGTTGTAACGGTCTTCCTCGTCAACGAGTTCCTTTTCGATAAATTCCTCGGCTTGTTCCGTGGTCAATTCTGAAACCACTTCATCAAAACGCCTGACGCCGTCAACATTGGTTAGGAGTACAAGCTTTTGAGCCTTTAGAGCGCCCGCTATTGAAGAGGCGACATCTTCCATCGTGAGATTAAAGGCTTCCCCAGTAGGAGAAAACCCAAGTGGTGAGATCAGAAGGATGTTGTGGTTGTCAAGCTCCCGTCTCATAGCTTCTGCATCGACTTTACGAACAATTCCGGTGAGTTGGAAATCTGTACCATCGATGATTCCAAGCGGTCTGGCAGTGACGAAGTTGCCACTAATCACACGGCAGTGGCTGTGAGCCATCGGTGTATTGGGTAAGCCCTGGGAAAAAGATGCCTCAATATCAAGTCTGACCTCTCCGGCAGCCTCTTTGACGCAGGACATCGCCTCAGGGTCGGTGACACGAACTCCATCGACATAGACAGGAGCAATATCTTTGAGATTCATCAAGGCTTCCACCTGGGGCCTGACGCCATAGACCAATACGATGCGAGTGCCCATGGCCGATATGATGCTTACGTCATGAATAAAACTGTTCAGTTTTCCTTGGGCAAGCATTTCACCGGCAACGGCAATGACGATGGTTTGACCGCCAATGGCATGCATGTAAGGCGCGACGCTTCTAAGCCAACTCACCCAAGAGCTCAATGATTCTGAATCTTCTGTAACTTCATCCTTGACTTGGGGCTCTTCCATTTTGTTTGCCTCAAACGATAACTCTTGTTTATTTGATTATAGATAGACAAGTTTAATTGGAAAGAAAGTGAATTTGTATTCAATTGAGGTGCAGGCTGTTAATATTCCTTTCCCCAATGCGACTTAATTGGTCACACAGTAGGTAAGACTTTTAGAACTGGTTCAAATTTTTTTGTAATGGCAGACAGTCTCAAAGATTTGCGGGAAAAGCTGATGCAGGCAAAAGAGAGCAATCCTCCTGCACGGGAACGAGTCGTGTCCCCAAAAAATAAAAAAAGGAAAGCCGTTTTTCCCAAAATAGAAAAAGAAGCGAAAGAGTTCCGGGTTCTTCAGCAGGATAAAGCACAAGAAACCTCATCTAAAATCCTTCGAAGGACGATTCATCTGAGAAAGGAAAAAACAAAACATCTAGACACTGAGACTTTAGTCAAGGTTGATAAGCCGCATAAATTGAACCAGAACAATCCTCTAAAGGTTGAAGATGCCGATGTGGTGAGAAACACTCCGCCAAAATTTCAGGTGGTGGACTCTTTACCAGTGGGAGCCAAAGTCTCAGATATCTCAAAAGCCATTGAAGAAAACCAAGTAGTGATTGTCTCAGGTGAGACAGGTTCGGGAAAGACGACTCAGCTACCCAAAATCGTTCTTCAACTCGGTCGGGGTCAAAAACAGTTGATTGGTCACACGCAGCCTAGACGTATTGCCGCAACTTCCATCGCTAAGAGAATCTCCGAAGAAATGGATACAAAGGTCGGAGAGGTGGTCGGATACCAGATCCGCTTCAAGGATGAGATGCAAAAGGGGGCATCAGTCAAGTTGATGACTGACGGCATTTTGCTTAACGAGACTCAGCACGACCCGCTACTTAAAGCCTACGACACAATCATTATTGACGAAGCTCACGAAAGAAGCCTCAACATTGATTTTCTCCTTGGTTACTTAAAGCAGATATTGCCTAAGCGTCCGGATCTGAAGCTCATCATTACCTCTGCCACCATTGATTCGGCTCGGTTTGCCAAGCACTTTGAGTCGGTCAATAAAAAACCGGTGCCTGTGATCAATGTAAGTGGTCGCCTCTATCCCGTACAGATCCGATACCGGCCAATCCTTGATGAAGAGGAAAATGATGACCGCACAATGATGCAGGCCATCGTTGATGCCTGTGAAGAGCTTATGCGTGAGGGACCTGGAGATATCCTCGTCTTTTTGCCTGGCGAACGGGAAATTCGGGAATCCTCAGATGCTTTGAGTTTTTTGAGCCAGAAAGGCATAGAAGTTTTGCCACTTTTCTCCCGCCTGAGTATGGAGGAGCAGGATAAGATTTTTCACAAATCGGCTCATCGCAGGATCGTGCTTGCAACCAACATTGCTGAAACATCTTTGACGGTGCCGGGTATCCGTTATGTTGTTGACACGGGGCTTGCAAGGGTGAAAAGGTATTCCTACAGAAATAAGGTCGAGCAGCTCCAAATAGAGAAAATCAGCCAAGCTGCTGCTAAGCAGAGAGCAGGTCGTTGTGGTCGAGTCGCCAATGGCATTTGTATTCGACTTTATGATGAAGAGGATTTTGAAAACCGTGATCAGTATACGGATCCGGAGATTTTGAGAAGTTCTCTGGCCACGGTTATTTTGAGGATGAAGTCTTTGCGCTTATCCGATGTGAGGGAATTCCCATTTGTTGAATCACCGCCTCCTCGGGCTATCTCGGATGGGTACGATTTGCTTGTGGAACTCAATGCGGTTAGTTCAAGGGGAGGAGATTTGACCGCTGTTGGTAAACAGCTTGCGCACCTTCCTCTAGACGTAAGACTCTCTCGAATGCTACAGGCGGCAAACGAGAATCAAGCGCTTGCCGAGGCATTGGTGATCACTGCGGCAATGAGCATTCAAGACCCGAGAGAAAGACCCTTAGAAGCACAGGAGCAGGCTGATCAGGCTCATAAAAAATTTGCCGAAGAAAAAAGCGATTTTCTTTCTTGGATGAAGTTGTGGAACTGGATGCAAGAGGCCAATGCAAATAAGCAAAGCAATCGCCTTTTGGAACAAAAATTTAAGCAAAACTTTTTATCGGTAAAACGCCTCAGGGAGTGGCGCGATGTCTACAAACAGCTGAAGGAGCTCGTCCAAGAACTCGGTTGGAGGATTAACACCGTGCCGGCTACTTACGAGCAGCTCCATGCAGCGCTTCTTGCAGGTCTGCTCAGCAATGTGGGGCTGAAAGACGGTCAGGGAGATTACCGTACGGCTCCCTACCTAGGTGCTCGAGGCATACGCTTTTGGCCTTGGCCGGGATCTTCCTTATCCAAAAAGAGTTCCTCGTGGGTAGTGGCGGCTGAAATTGTGGAAACTAGTCGGCTCTTTGCTCGCACCCTTGGCAATGTTGAGCCTGAGTGGATAGAAAAAACAGGTGCCCACCTTTTGAAGAAAAGTTGGTCTGAACCCCATTGGGAAAAAACAGTAGGTTATGTGGTTGCCTATGAGAAGGCCACCTTGTATGGTGTTCCTGTCTATTCCCAAAGGAGGGTGGATTTCTCAAAAAAAGACCCAAATCTTGCCCGAGAAATCTTTATTCGCCAGGGGCTGGTTGAGGAGCAACTTGAAATAAAGGCATCTTTTTGGGTTCATAACCAAAGGTTGATTCGTGAGATAAGGGAGATGGAGCACAAGTCACGACGACCGGATGTGCTCGTTGATGAAGAATCTATTTTTGAATTCTACGATAAAAGGATTCCTGCTGATGTTGTCAATGTTCGTACTCTACAGGCGTGGTTAAAAACTCAAGATGATCAGGCAAAGTCGCTTTATCTCAGAAAAGAAGATTTAATGAGGCATGACGCAAGTGGTATTACCATTGAGTACTTTCCAAAGAAGCTGGAAATAGCGGGAGTGCCTATGGCGCTTACCTACAACTTTGATCCGGGCTCACCACGAGATGGTGTTACGTTGACAGTTCCTTTATTTGCCTTGAACCAAGTTGATGAAGAGCCTATTGATTGGCTTGTTCCAGGAATGCTTAAAGAAAAAGTTCACCTGCTATTGAAGAGCCTTCCGCAAAGATTCCGTAGACATTTTGTACCGTTGCCTGAATGGGCAAAAGATTTTGCTTTGACTCATGAAAGACCATCGGGAAGCCTAGTTGATAAGATCATAGATACCGCCAGAGAACAATTTAGGATTGACATAAAAAAGGAAGACTTTAAATTTGAGCAGTTACCGCCTCACCTAAGTATGAATTACAAGGTGGTTGATGAGCATGGCAGACAACTTGCCATGTCAAGAAGTCTTCCTCAGCTACGTAGCGAGCTCGGCGTGCAGGCAAGAGAGAAATTTAAGAGCATTGCCGAAAAAGATACCCATGTCGCAGAAGAACTGGCCGAGGAGATCACCGAGTGGAATTTTGGAGAACTGCCCGATGTCATGGAAATTAAACGTAAAGGACTCTCTTTAATCGGGCATCCAGCTCTAGTTGACAAGGGAGAATACTGCTCTTTGGAAGTTTTTGATGATCCTGACCAAGCTCTGAAAGTCCATAAAAAGGGACTCACAAGACTTATTAGACTGGAACTTAAGGAGCAACTCAAGTACCTAGACAAGAATTTGAAGTCTTTACAGGGTGTTCAGATCCAAGCTTCTTCTTTGCCGATCATCAAAGGAGCATTCCCATCATTTGAGGAGCTCAAAAACGAAGTGGTCAATGCGATCATCGCATCAATCGCTTATCCAGATACGATCCCCAACAACGAAGAAAGCTTTAACCTCAAAGTTCGTGAAGTCAAAGAGAAGTTAAACCTCCTTGCCATGGAGTTAGTTCGTCTTTTGAGTCAAATCATTTCTGAAGTGGCAACCGCCATCCAAAAGTTAAACGCTTTGAAGGGCTATGAAGATGTCCGAGAGGATATTGAGGATCAGCTAGAAGGTTTATTTGCTAAATCGTTCGTTACTTTGCAAACAGACCGATTAAAAAATTACCCTCGTTATTTAAAAGCCATTCAAATGAGGTTGGATCGGTTGCGTAATGATCCTCGGCGAGACAAAGAAAGGATGGAGCAAATTCATCAACTTGAGATCCCTTATAAACGGGAGTTGGTTTTAAGAAGAGGTGTGCCAGATCCAAAACTTTCCGAATTCGGCTACCTGCTGGAAGAACTGAGAGTTTCACTGTTTGCACAAGAACTGAGAACTCCGGTTCCGGTAAGTGTAAAAAGATTAATTAAAATGTGGGAAGTGATAAAAGCACAAAAAATTAAAAACTATTAATTAAAATATTTAAAAATATTAAGTAATTTCCCTTATTTGTTTTAAATAATCGGTTTTTCCTATTAAATATTTTGTCATAACAGTTGATTTATTGGCAAAATACGACCTGTTGCGGTGTTCGGGTTATCGGAAGGAAAAACAAATGCGGCTTTGGACATTTTTTGTTTCTTTATTTTTAAGTTTTAGCTTAATTATTTTTCCTCCAGTTGAAGCTAAGCAAATAAAATCTTCCGTTAAAACATCTGAAGTCATTAAAAAAACTTCGTCAGTAAATGAAATAAAAAAATCGAAGCAATCTAAACAAACTATTAAGTCTAGTTCCGCAAAGAAGTCGCACAAAAAAATCGCAGTTAAATCGCATGTCCGAAGCGGGTCAACCCGTTCAACTAGCAGAAAGTTTGCAAGGGCAAGTCAACGAAAATCTCGTTATGGCATCCGTCGTGTTCGCGGTCCATCTTACGCACAGTTGATGGGTCTGAGGGGTTCAAATGATCCGCTTGGATTAAAGACGACGGCGGTATTAGCCTACGATATGGATTCTAATAAGGTTCTGTACGAGAAAAATGCCGAGGAACCTTTGCCGATAGCTTCTGTAACAAAGTTAATGACCGCCTTGGTGATTGTCGAATCTGGCGTCAAACTCAGCGAGCGTTTTAAGGTTACCAATGAAGATCGGGTTAAATCAAGAGCGCGTAGCAAACTTCGTCCTAATATGGTTATCACTCGTAAAGAAGCCTTGCACCTTGCATTGATGAGTTCAGACAACCGAGCGGCGCATTTCCTTGCGAGAACATATCCCGGAGGAAAGAAAGCATTTATCAAAGACATGAACACCAAAGCCGCTCTGCTCGGAATGTATGACACTGTTTTTTACGATTCCATCGGCTTGGATAACGGAAACAAGTCTTCGGCGGAGAATCTTTCTCACCTTATCGCAAGTGCCTCTGAATACGAGATTATTCGTGATCTGTCTACAACGCCAAGAGCTGAATTCCACTTGGGGAGAAGATTCCTCACAAGTGGCAATACAAACCGTTTTGTGACAGACCAATCTTGGGATGTGGAACTACAAAAGACAGGACTAACCACTGCAGCAGGTTACTGTATGGTTATGCAGACCAATATCAAGGGTCACTCCATTGCCATCATATTTCTTGACTCGCCAAATAAATCAGCAAGAAACGAAGACGCAGAAAAGCTTCGCAGATGGTTGGCCTCTAGTGATAGGATTCAAACCGCTGCAGCTGAGTAGTTTGCTACGGCAAGTTTGATGAGGCTTCTCTTTCGTAAACGAGCATGTGGCTATCTTTTCTTTTAATTTTGCCGGAATTTCTCCTGATTTTGCTTGGAAGCCTTATCGGTCGCATCTCCGTATTTACTCGTGACTTTTGGGCAGCTTTGGAAAAGATGGTCTTCTACGTTCTTTTTCCTCCGCTTATTTTTCTGTCCATTGTCAAGGCCAAGATATCACTTGAAGCGGCGAGTTACTTTTTACTAGTTTCCATCTGTGCCATGCTAACAGCCGTTGTAAGCGCATGGCTAGTTAATTTTTTGCTCAAGGAGGATCAGTGGACTAAGTGGTCCATTTTCCACTGTGGTTTTCGTTTCAACACATACATTGGGTTTGCCGTGTGCAACCAGCTGTTGGGCGCCGAGGGATTGGCTCTGCTGTCGCTTTTAATTGCGGTTTGGGTGCCAATCAGCAACGTGATTGCCACCTTGGGCTTGATTAGGGCGGCAAGTTATAAAGACTCAGTTCAGAGCCAAAAGCTCTCGAAAGCTGTCAAAGCTGTGGCGACCAACCCCTTAATTGTTGCAACATTGGCAGGACTGGTTTTTAAGCTTACCAACTTGGATGTTCCCTTTGTTATTGAAGAGATACTCAAACCTCTGGGTAACGCTTCTTTAGCCTTGGGACTATTATGTATCGGTGCTAACTTGAAACTTAGTGATTGTCACCATTATCGAAGCTTGGTGCTTTTAGGAAGTTTTCAGAGGCTCATCATCGTTCCTTGCATTTGCATTGGAGTGGTTTTAGTTTGTCATTTGATTTCAGTTGAGGCATCTGTTTTAGTTCTTTTTGGCGCGCTTCCTACGGCGCAGTCCTGTTACATCATGACAGCCGCCATGAAAGGCAATGCTGTAGCTGTGGCCGATCTTACAAGCACTCAGACATTATTCTCCCTAATTACCTTGCCTCTTTGGTTAAGTGCGATTACAGCTTATTTTCTCTGACAGCTTGAAATTATTTTCTTTTGATTCCAATCTGCTAATGCCTGAGAACTATAATTTCTAATGATTCTCCGGATTCAAAAAGCTATAAATGGGAGGGTCTTTTTCTAAGGACGAAATTCAATGGATTCGTTAGTATCTAATACTGCTGCTATAAACCGATTGCTTGCTAGGTACGGCGTCAAATTCGGTATATACAAGAACGGTCACTTCCACGAGCAATTGTTCCCCTTTGATAGTTTGCCCAGAGTCATTCCTGCCGATGAGTTCAGTGTCATCGAAAAAGGTTTGATTCAGAGAGTCAATGCACTAAATGCATTCCTCAAGGATATTTACACGGACAAACAAATAATTGCCGATGGAGTGGTACCCGAGGATTTTGTTTTTGCCTCATCGGGTTTTCTTCCTCAGTGTGATCACTTCGTACCGCCTGCCGGGGTGTTTTCCCACATATCCGGCATTGACTTGGTGCAAGCCAAAAATAAGGAGTGGTATATCCTTGAGGATAACCTCCGTATTCCATCGGGGGCATCCTATCCTTTGATTGCAAGGCAACTCTCTCGATTGGCCTCTCCTGAAACTTTCATGCACAATGCCGTGGACAGCAACGCAAACTACACAAGGTTGCTCAGGGATTGCATGGAAAGTGTTAACCCGGGCGGAATTTGTGTGATTATGACGCCGGGAAGGTATAACGCTGCTTTCTTCGAGCACAGCTATTTTGCCGAAGTCACTGGCTTCCCATTGGTGATGAATCAGGACCTGTTTGTACAGGATAACAGACTCTATTTCAAACAAAGAGGTGGCTCAGCTACACAGGTTGGTGCAATCTATCGTCGCATATCCGATGAATACTTGGATCCTCTCACTTTTAGGGCCGACTCCCTCATCGGAGTTCCGGGCATTATGAATGCTTACCGTGCAGGCAATCTTGCGATCATCAACGCTCCCGGAAACGGTGTTGCAGACGACAAGGGCATTTACTACTTCGTTCCCAAGATGATTAAGTACTACCTTGGAGAAGAAGCGATTTTGAAGAATGCTCCTACCTATTTGCCTTTCTACAAGGAGGATCGTGAATACTGTCTAGAAAATATTTCCAAACTCGTAATCAAAGATGTAGCAGAGGCCGGTGGCTATGGTGTTCTTTTCGGTAAGGATATGAACGCCGAGGAGCTTGATGCTTGGAGACAACGTCTGATCAATGAATCTAGACGGTTTATTCTCCAAGAGGTGATTGATTTCATTGATCTCCCAGTTATGGAAGGAGATCAAGTGGTGGAACGCAAGGCGGACTTACGCGCTTTTGTCATAAGTTCAGCCAATGGTACTAAGGTTTGGCACAGCGGATTGACTCGTTTCTCTCGCGTGGCCAACTCTTTTGTTGTGAACTCTTCTCAAGGCGGAGGTTTTAAAGACACATGGGTTTTATCTCGTTAGAACAAAGTGAGAATCTCTTTTGGTTAGGCCGCTACACGGAAAGAGTTTATTTAACACTTACTTATCTCGAAAAACTTTTTGATGTTTTGATTGATAAGGATCCGCAAGCCTACATACCGTATTGCGATTCTTTAAACATTCCGAATGTTTATAAGGATTCAACCGATTTCATGTCGAACTACCTGTTTGACAAGAAAAATCCTGACTCGGTCTATGCCAATCTTTCTCGGGCATACGATAACGGGATTATTCTTAGAAACAGTATTTCGAGTAATTGCTTAGCCTATCTGCAAATGTCTCTTGATACTTTGGAAGAAGGCAAAAAGTCTAATTCTTACGGATTGCTCAACCAGCAAATCATCGATTATCTGTTGGCTTTTTGGGGCGGTATTGACGAATTTGTTGGAACTGCATCCGAAAGACATCTTATCAAGGCTGGCAGGTATTTGGAACGGCTGGATATGCAATTGAGACTCGGTGCAGCTTGGGAAGAAATTGAGGTGACTTTGGGCAAGATGGAAAGACGACTCAAGGGAGCACAGGCTCAATATGCCACCGAGAATGTTCAGGCGATCTGGGGATTCGCCCGCAAACGTCCTTTGGATCCCAACACTCGCTTGGTGGCTTTAAATCTTGCTCAAGTGATCGTTTCTCATCAAGAAAATTAAAAGATGAAAAAATTTCTATACTCGATCAAGACCGATCTGATTTTTTCAGAGCCGGTGAAGGATCATACATTTGTTTTAAGAGCGACTCCTTTGGTTGAGCCAGGACAGGAATCTCTGAGAAGTTCTCTGGCTTGCCAGCCTGATTGCCGTTTGGCCCAAGGTTCGGATGCCTACGGGAATACGGTTTTCCAAGGTTATATCCAGGCCCCGCACACGAGTTTTTCTTTTAGTTCTACCGGGGAAGTCAGCATCGATTCCCAACGGCACTCCAAGACGGAGCCAGCCCCTTATTACGCCAAACCCACTGAGCTCACCAAGTTGAAAGGGACTCTCTTGGAATATTTTGAGCAAAATCGTGTAGTTGGTTGTCCGGATAAAATCGCCGACCATTGGTTGGAGTTGATTTCAAAAGACTTCAGGTACAAGAAGGGTGTGACCAACGTAGCGACAACCGCCTCCGAGGCCTGGGCTTTGGAAGAGGGAGTCTGTCAGGATTACTCACAGATTCTGCTTGCTTTGTTAAGAGGCGATGGAATTCTTTGCCGCTATGTGGCTGGCCTGCTTACTGGTGAGGGTGCTACCCACTCATGGGTTGAGTTCTACAACGGTAACAGCTGGGTGGGAATTGATCCGACGCACCACCGACACTGTAACGAAGAGTACATGAAGATCTCTCAAGGGTTGGATTTCAGCGAATGCGCCTTGGAAAGAGGCGTGTTTAGAGGTAATGCCACACAAACCATGTATACCAAAGCAAACCTGATAGAGATTTGATTGATATGCTTCAAGAGGTAGTGTCTCTGAAAATGCCTGCCGGAGAGCGGCTGGTAATTCGGAAAAATCATCACGCCCCCATGGGAGTGGAAGAGGCAGGCTTGAAACGCCTTTGCGTAATCTCCGGAATTCATGGGGATGAGCTTGAGGGGCAGTATGTTTGTTATGAACTCAACAGGATCATAAATACCAATCTCCGCTATTTGAAAGGTGTGGTTGATATTTACCCTGCGCTAAACCCTATGGGTATCGACACTATCGAAAGAGGCGTGCCGCTTTTTGATCTCGATATGAACAGGATTTTTCCTGGTAGCCAGGATGGAGCAGCCGCCGAATGGGTGGCCAATAGCCTTATCAATGAGTTCAAAGGCGCTACGATGGCTATCGATATTCATGCAAGCAATATTTTCTTAAGAGAAATTCCTCAGGTGAGAGTCAACATCAATACGGCGGAAAAACTAGTTCCTTATGCCAAGATGCTTGATGTGGATTTTGTGTGGGTGCATCAAGCAGCCACCGTACTTGAGTCGACCTTGGCGCATAGCCTCAATTCAATCGGTGTCAGTACGTTGGTTGTCGAGGCAGGGGTCGGTATGAGGATTACGGTCGAGTACTGTCGCCGGCTTACCAACGGGATTCTCAATCTCATGAAAAGCCTAGGTGTATGGAGCGGGCCAGTTGAACCAGTGCGCGATCCTATTATTTCTTTGGATAGGAACGTCAGTTTTGTGAATGCCGAGGCTCCAGGAGTGTTCGTCCCCTCCATTAGGCATAGTGATCAGGTCAAAAAAGGTGAAGTTTTTGGTCAAATACTCGACCCATTTCTCGGGGAAGTTAAAGAGGAATGTGTTTCTCCAGTAAACGGTCTGTTATTTACTTTGAGGGAGTATCCGATCGTCAATGAGGGGTCCCTCATCGCAAGAATTCTTGAAGAGGCGAAGTAGGATGAGAAGAGAGACTTTGTTCCAAATGGAATCAGCCTATAGAGAACCCTTCAAGGTGGAGGCCTTCCATTTCGGGGGAAAAGGTAAGACATTATGCATCGTTGGAAATCTGCGTGGAAACGAGATTCAACAACTGTATATCTGTAGCCAATTGGTAAAAAAGCTAGAGTTTTTTGAACGGGAAGGGCTTTTTAAGAGAGGCCGTGGTGTCACCGTGATTCCTTGTGGCAATCCGTATTCGGTCAATGTTGGGAAAAGATTTTGGGCGATGGACAATTCCGACATCAATCGTATGTTTCCTGGCTACGACAAAGGGGAGACCACCCAAAGAATTGCCGCAGGACTTTTTAAGCACCTACAGGGATACATGTATGGAGTCCAATTTTCTTCCTTTTATTTGCCTGGGGACTTCGTTGCTCATGTACGCATGATGAGAACTCCATACGAAGAAATAGGACTGGCTCAGCTTTTTGGTCTCCCGTTTGTGGTGTTAAGAAAGCCTGTGCCCTACGACACGACGACGCTCAATTTCAACTGGCAGGTTTGGGACACGAGAGCTTTTTCTTTGTATACAAGAGCTACGGACAGAATTGACTTGAAAGGAGCGAGCATGGGCATCGCTGCGGTGCTCAGATTCATGGCTCGGATGAATATCATCAAATTCAGTGTTTATGGCGGCTACGAATCTACTGTGCTACTTGAAGATGAACTGCTTACTGTCAGAGCCGCCGCTGCAGGTATTTATTTGCCGCAGGTCAAATCATTTGATCTCGTTGAAAAAGGCGATGTGCTCGCTCGCATTCTTGATCCTCTGACCGGAGAACTGGTCTCCGAGGTCGTTGCTGAGAGCGGCGGAATTGTTTTCTTCGCAAAGCAAGATCCGCTTGTGATGGAGCATGAGCCGCTTTTCAAAATTGTTGTTCAGTTATACAAGTGATTTTTGACTATGGCAAGCGAAGTTTATCGGGTGCCTGATCTAGCTGATGGTCAATTCCATCGTATTGAACAAACCATCAAACGCAGCCGATTTATCACGTCTATTGCCCATGCTGACAGTCCTGAGGCCGCCAAGCGATTCGTGCAAAAAATAAAAGACGAGTTTCCCGATGCCCGCCACAATTGTTGGGCGTTTTGTGCTGGAGCGGCCGGATCCTCAAGCCAAATTGGAGCAAGCGACGATGGTGAACCTCATGGGACTGCCGGCAGACCCATGCTCACCGTTTTGATGCATTGCGGAGTAGGTGAAATTACCGCTGTGGTTACCCGATACTTCGGTGGGATACTGCTCGGGACGGGAGGACTCGTTAAAGCCTATCAATCGAGTGTCAAACTTGGATTGGAGAATCTTCCCCTTTGTGACCGGATGATCGCTTCCGAGGTATCTGTGGGCCTAGGTCACCGCTTTGTAACACCATTGCTACGGATGCTTCCTGACTATAGAGCCAGTGTCGTAGAACAGCGATTTGAGGCTGAGGCTCTCTTTAAAATTAAGTTACCTGAAGATCGCATAGAAAAATTTTTCAAGGCTCTAGAGGAGGTGACTTCAAATTCAGCCTCAGTTAAAAAGCTTTAATTTGGCTGAGTCTCCAGAGAGAGAAGACCCGCCGAAGTTTCTTTGAGGTCCACATAGCCTATCTCGCTGCCTTTTGGCAGGTGATCACCGGAGAAAATTCCGATCTGTTTACCGAGTAAATGAAGTCTCTTTAGACATTCAATCAGTCTGTTTTCTAGTTTTTTATCATCGTCCATGGTGATTTTCCAAGCTAAAAAGTCAGGGGTGCTACCCATACTGGCAATAGCGGCAAGACCTAATGACATTGATATTTCGGCAACTAATTTGTCCAGTGTTGAGAGATCATCGGCATTGCAGGGGAATCGGGCTTGTCCGCCTTCTGATATCTCAAATTGCGGTTTATTTGCCTGGTCAAAGTTTACTGACCAGTCGTATCCTAGGCTATGCAACTGCCTTTTGGCAAATTCGGCAATCAATTGGTAACCAATCCTTACCAAATCGTCTAGTGATGTTTGTTTTGTGGTCAGTTGGGATTCGAGAGCTTGCCATTTGTCTTTCTCTTCTACGAGTCGGTCGATTTCTTTCTGTTCTCTCAAGCGCCTCTGTTTATTGCTCTGATAGCGTGCCGCTGCTTCTCGAGCCCTAATGATCCTAGAAGTAAGTTTTTGCAGTTCCCCGTTCTTTTGAGAGAAAATCTCTTCAAGCTGGTTTCTCGATTGAGTAGTCAAGGCTAACGCATTATGCCTTTCTAGCTGCTCATTTTTGATTGAGATTTGTTCTTCAATTTCCTTGAGGCTTTCGGTAAACTGATTGTCTTGTTTTTGAAGATCAAGGCGCTGTGATTCAGGGATTCTTGAAGCGGTAAAACTGACCTCGTTATTGAAGCCGTGCTCTTGAAGTGCTTTCAAGAACTTTTCACCAATGCTGCTGAGTTGTTTCGAGAGGGACTCCTCTTGCTCTTTTAGCTTATCCATAGCGTTTTGGTTATTTTCAAGAGCTTCCTGTCTTGAAGCCAAGACCGATTTAGCTTCTTGGAGTTGATTGCCCACCTCCATGGTGTCAGCCTTAGCTTTGGAGATCATTTCCTCAGGGCTCTGAGAAGCGGTAATATCAGAGAATTCCTTTTGGGAGCGTCTGAGACTTTCTGAGAGATTGGAGACCTCTTTGTCAAGCGAGTCGGCCGAAAGTCTTTGAGCAGCAAGCAAATTATTGTTTTGTTCTAGTTTCTCGCTATCGGTTTTAAGTTGGTTGGAAATGTCGTCATGATCCCTAACCCAACTGAGCCATTGTTCTCTACGCTTAGACAAAATGGACAGATTCTGCCTTAACAGAGCGGGAGTGGAGGCCTTAATTCCGTAACGAATAAATGCTCTCTCGAGTAAGAGGACAAGTTCGGATTTGTTGTGGTTGGCTTCTTTCTCAATCTTTGTCAGTTCCTGGACCTTTGCATTATTTTCCTTATTCTCGCTTTCCAATGCGTTAAAGCGCGTACGGTTTTCAAAAATCTTTTGGTTGAGCGTTTGAACTTGACCGCGGAATTCTTCTATGGAGCTAGAAAGTATCGTTATCTTATCAAGCTTGTTTTTTAGGTCCTCGTATTTCGCAGTCAGAGAAGTGGCTTTCTGCCTGATAAGGCTGCCCCAAGTGACTGGCTTCTTCTCTCGCAGACCAGGGATTTCAAGCGATGTTGCTAGGTTAAGAATCTCCTGTCTTAACTTTTCAATATGTTCATCGTTTTGTTTGGAATTTTGAGTCGATTCATCAAACTTCAACTGAACTTCACGGGAATTCTTCTCGGCGGACAGGGCTAGGGTTTGAGCATCGGCAAGATCCTTTCTTGCTCTTTCAAGCTGCTCTCCTATTTTTCCATCAAATGGCAATTTTGTTTGGTAGGGATGATGGATCGCACCACACAGAGGGCAAGGCTTTCCATTGATAAGCGTTTTGCGCTGTTCTTCTAGACTTAGGACAAGTTCTTGGAATTTAAAAGCCTTTTCGACAGACTGAACAATGGTTATCTTGTCCTGCAAAGATTGTTTGGCGGCGTTAAGAGTGACAGCCGATAAACGCAACTCGTGTCTTGTTTTATCTTGATTGATTTTTTCTTTAGCCTGTTCGTCAAATAGTGTTGCAAGTCGGTCGTTTAGTTCAAGAAGATGAGTTATCTGGTCGTTTTTATTTTCTAGCGCTTTGAACTCTTTTTGTATTTCCTCCAATGGAACGAAACTCATCAGCTTGGCGAGAGTTTTCTCCTTAACGCTAAGCTCGCCGTGACAAAGTAGTTCCTCGTTCTTTAAGGCGGAAAGTTCGCTCTGTATCTCAAGCAAAACGCTTTTAGATTGATCAATTTGTTTTTGGATGGTTTTTCGCTTCTCTTCTGATTCATTGGCTAGTTTGGTCTGCCGGTCTATATCATCTAATTGATTCTCGTACTCTGCGTAACTATTCACCAATAAGGCATCTGTGCTCAGATCATCCATTTTCTTTTTGAGGTGTTGCTCTTTTTTGTTTAACTGAGCGATATGGCTTTTCAGGTTTGTGCCTTCTTCTTGGAGATTACGAAGGCTGTTTTGTTCTTCTTCAAGCCGATGCCGTTTTTGAGCGATTTCCTCGAGCAAGGATTTTATGTTTGTTTCTAAATGGTTCGCTTTGTTAGCTTGACCGATGAGTTCATCGTTTTCTTCTGAAACGGTGTTGAATCGTTTTTCGGTTTCTTCAAATGCTTTTTGAGCTATTCGGACTCTCTCGGAAAGGTGGGAAGAGTTTCTGACTAGGTCAGAGAGTGCCTTTGAGGTTTCTTTGGCTTTATTTCTGATATCGGATAGCTCTGAATACAAAGGATCGATTAGCAACACTTTATTGGCTTTATCCAAAATCTCACGTTTAACTTCAAATCTGGCAGATTCAGCACTGATGGCCGATTTTCTCTGATTGAGCTTATTAAGTTCTTCTTTGATTGCCTTTTGTTCATCAAGCCAGTTGGCGGCTCGGCGGTTTTCAGAAATGTCCCTTTCGAGGACTGAATTTTGCTGTTGCAGTCGATCAAGTTCTTGCTGTAACTTTGCTTCTTCAGCGCTTTCTGGGACAGACAAAGAATCAAAAGCCTGCTCAGAAGCTGTAATGAGCGCCTCTTTTTGGCGAATGACTTCTTTGGTGAGAGGAAGTAAATTAGGGCATAGTTCACCAGAGAGCAAGCAATCAACCGGAGAGCTATTTCCGGTGAGAAGATCAGAAATTCTTTCAAATGGTGGAAAGATGGCGCATGAAAGTGTTTTCCTAGTTAATCCAGTAAGTCTTTCTACAGCACTTCCTACATCGCTAGGGCTCTGAGAAATAAGTCTTCCTGTGCGGTCTCTTAAGCAGTGATAGACGCCTGACCATGAGACAGAAAAAACACCGCTGTGGGTTTCAAAAGTGACTTCCGATGAGCTGTGTTCATCCCAAAACGTCTTTTCTTCAGGATTGTTCCTGCCGAAAAAGGCCAATGCAATGCTTTCAAGCAGAAGTTTTTTAAGCTTCTGTGAGTCTCCGCGTAGCAAAAAGACAAAGCTATCGTGAAGCTTTTTATCGTTGAAATTAACTTTCCAATCGTTGCAGATGCCAAAAGCATTGCTTACTCGGATGGAATGGATACGCATTCAGAACCCTCAGTGGATAAGGTAACCCTTTACAAATGTATAACCCATGACAAAGAAGATTACCGAAAGGATGGACCAGCCAATGGTTAGAACACGAGTGGTGGCAAGCAGCTTCTCCCTTTGGGCTTCCGTAAGATCTGGACTCATAAGCAACCGACCAAAACGGCTGACATAACTTCCCCAAAAACCTCCGATAAGAGCAGGCAATATGCCCCACCAGTAGCTAAGATCAAAGAACCCGACCAAGGCACCTGAACCAATGAGGAAAATCAATAAAAGTATGTACGATGGATTAAATGGCATCTGATAAATCCTGTTTAAATCAGGCTAAGTATAGCCGTCTATTAGTTGACTGTCTGAGGAGAATTTCAAGTTTTGTCCCTATCTGGAGCAAGCACACCAAAAAGCGCCGCTGGAAGCGGCGCTCGGCAGCATAGATAACTCTAGAGTTAGTCAAGCAATTCTTGAGGAACTTTGCCACCGTTTTCGGCTAGTTTTTTCATCACAGCTTTGTGGAGCCAAATATTCATCTGCGAGTAATCGCCACCGATTAGCTCTTTCGGGCATCCAAGTTCTTCAGCAAGCTGTTTGCGGTTCGCCAACGAAGGGTCGATGCCAAGTAACTTCATCAAATCAACAATGGAAGTTTTCCAGTTAAGTTTCTGAGGATTTTTCTTAGCAAGTTCTTCGCAGACAGCAACGACATCAACTTCAACAACGGGAGCGGGGACTTCAGGAGCGGCAGACACTGTGGCTTCAGCAGGAGCTTCAGCCGCAACGGCCTTTTGGCCGGTGAGAACTTCAACAGCTTTGTCCTTAATCATGCCAAGTTTTTCAAGAATCGTATTAAATAGGCTCATTTACATTTCTCCAGAATGTGCAAGATTGATTCAATACAACAGTAAATACGGTTCCGATTTTACCTGAAGCACCAAATTTCCTAGCCAGTTAGATTTACCTCATTTGAGTGAGTTCATTTCTTTGCTCTTCTTTACGTTTCTAGAATAGTTTCCGTACTTTTTATAGGTTCGGTTATGACCAAAGTTTTAAAAATTATTCTTTTCCTTTGTTTCTTTTGTGTTTCCGCCTGCTCGCTAGCCAGCGAGCAGGAGCTTCGTGAACTTTACTCCACGGGGGAGTCTTTGGCTAAGCCTTCTGAAATTTCCGGATTTGTTGAACTAAAAAAGGCTTACCAAGCCCCGCAGTTGAAGTTGTACTATCTCAACGGTCAAAAGGTGGACTTGAGTCAATACAGAAATAAGTTGCTGGTGCTTGAAGCTTGGGCGACGTGGTGTGGGATTTGCTTGCAGGAGATGCCTAACCTGATTCAGCTGCAAAATGAGTTTAAGGGTAGTGATATTGAATTTGTGGGCATCAATATTGATACAAAGACCAGCGCGATTAAACCATTTCTTGACAAAATAAGAATGGGCAATTTCATTACATGGTCTGATCCCACCCAAAGCCTTGGAGAAATAATGCCTTTGGCCGTTGTTCCTTCTACCTACGTTTTTGACGGCAAGGGAAATTTAATCGGCTTATTAAGAGGCTATGTTCCATGGCATTCTCCGTCAGTGATGGATTACCTAAAACAACTTGCTTCCAAGTACGCAAAGCAGTAGTACTTTGTGCGAAATTTTTATTCCTTCCCTTTGAGAGGTGAATTATTAAGTTAGTGGTAACCAATAAAGCCGATAAGGATTAAAATCTAAACAACTATCTGAAATAACCTTGTATTTTTAGGAGTTGCTCAATGGCTAAAAAAATGAGTTCAGGTTCTGCGATTTTCTCAAAAGCTGCTGGCGTTAAAAAGAAACCAATAGAGATTGAACCGGGTTACCTTTTGCCAACCGTATACTTCACAGACAAGATCACACCGAAATCCTTGATCAAGATTTACGAAAAATTGGGAGTAAAACTTAAAGGTAAGATCGGAGTGAAGATTTCCACTGGCGAGATGGGTGGAAACAACTTTTTGCAACCTAAGCTCATTGGTCCGTTAGTCAAACAAATAAAAGGAACCATTGTTGAATGCAACGTTGCTTATCCTGGTCAAAGAGATACATTTGAAAAGCATTGGAAGACTATCGAGGCACATGGCTTCAAGAAAATAGCGCCGGTTGAGATTCTCGATGAATGCGGAGAGATGACCCTTCCGGTTAAGGACGGATTCCATCTAGAGAAAAATGTTGTTGGTGCCGGACTTAAAAAATATGACTCATTGCTCATGCTTCAGCACTTTAAAGGCCATTTAATGGCCGGTCTTGGCGGAGCGTTGAAGAACATGTCTATCGGTTTGGCATCAGCGGCAGGAAAGATAAACATTCATACGGCAGCCCAAAGCAAAAAGTTTGAAGATGCTTTTACAACTGAGCAGGATAAATTTCTTGAGTCAATGGCTGATGCTGACAAGTCGGTAATGGATTACATGGGTCGTGAAAATATGGTCTATATCAACGTCGCCAATCGATTGTCAGTTGATTGCGACTGCGATAATAATCCTCATGATCCAAAAATGGCCGATATCGGTATTTTTGCTTCGCTTGATCCTGTGGCGGTTGATCAGGCATGTGTTGACGCGGTCTACTTGTCCGAGGATCCGGGCAAGGTTGATCTGATCGAAAGAATGCAATCCAAGCACGGAATCAGAACCATCGAGGCCGCTGCTGAATTGGGACTTGGTTCAAGAAGCTATCGCTTGGTAAAAATTTAATTGAGAATCCTGTTTCATGAAAACGAACCCGGTCTTCAAGGCCGGGTTCGTATTTCTGTTGTTTGTTCTATTTCTTACCGGAACTGTCCTTAAGTGGGACGGCCAAATTAAACACAAGATGTTCAGGGCTGAAGTCCTTTTGATCAGCGACATAGTAGCCGTTTCTTTCAAACTGGAATCTGTCCTCGGGTTTAGCCTCTTTCAGGCTCGGTTCCACGTACGAATGAAGCACCTGTTTGCTGTTTGGCGTCAGGTATTTCCTGAAATCCTTATCCCCAGAATCAGGTTGCTCGACATTGAAGAGGCGATCGTAAAGCCTAATCTCAGCAGGAATTGAGTCGGCAACAGACAGCCAGTGAATCGCAGCTTTGGTTTTAATGTCGTTGGCCCCGTCAGTTCCACTCTTAGTCTGCGGATAGTATTTGGCATGAATCGTGGTGATTTTGCCATTTTCATCTTTTTCCACAGAAGTAGCTTCAATTACGTATGCGTGACGCAAACGCACTTTCTGGGCAGGAGTCTCTCCGTTAGCTAGCGTGAGACGTCTGTACCCCTTTGGGGGATTTTCAGAGAAATCGTTCTCTTCGATCCAAAGTTCTTTGCCGAAAGAGAGTTTACGGGTGCCAAGCTCGGAATGCTGTGGGTGGTTGGGAGTTTCTACTTCCTCCATTTCACTATCGGGATAGTTATCAATTACCAGCTTAAGAGGCTTTTGCACAGCAATCCTCCGCTGTGCGTTAGCATCGAGCACCTCCCTGAGGCAGTTTTCTAACACAGAGTAATCAATCCACGCACCTGTCTGTTTCGAGACACCAACTCTTTCACAGAAGAGCCGCATCGCTTCGGGTGAATATCCTCTCCTTCGGATACCTACGAGAGTTGGCATACGGGGATCATCCCAACCGTCAACAAGTTTTTCTTTGACCAAAGTGATTAACTTGCGTTTACTCATGACCACATAGGTCAAATTCAAACGATTGAACTCATACTGGTGCGGCAAAAGGAAGTAATTGGGTTTGACTGTCTCGCTCAGTATGTCCGACAAGAGTGTCGTAAATACATTGGGTGTGGCGGTAATGATATCCAAAACTTCTTTGGTTACTTTGAAGTCAAGTGTCTCAGGAGTTTCCTTAAGCTTATTGAGGATTCCAAGCAGCTTGGTTTCTTCAGTGGTTTGAGCAAGTTTCCACTTGTGCTTGACTGCCGATTGGACGAACCGAGCCTGTTTTTCAAAATCTCTGGCTTTAAGCTCTTCCAAATAAGCGATTGCCTTGTCTAAAAGAGGAGCACGGGTAACAGGAATGGAGTGCTCAACCACCCAGTTATAGAAAGGTCTTTGATTCTCAAATTCCAGCGTACAAATTGAGTGAGTGATGTTTTCTAAAATATCTTCTAGCGGGTGGGCAAAGGCGTACATCGGATAGATACACCATTTGTCTCCGGTTCTATGGTGCTCTGCAAAACGGATTCTGAAAATTGCGGGATCTCTCATATCAACGTTTCTGGAAGCCATGTCGATTTTGCTTCGCAAAACCATACTGCCTTCTTTATGCTTGCCAGCTCTCATTTCCCGGAAGAGTCTCAAATTTTCTTCAATGGGACGATCCCGGTAAGGAGAATTTTTACCAGGCGCATTCAAAGTGCCTCTATTAGCGTGGATTTCCTCGGCTGTCTGCTCGTCCACATAGGCGTGGCCGGTGGTAATGAGAAATTCTGCGACTTGGTACATGTATTCAAAGTAATCACTGGCAAAGTAAAAATTGCATTCTTTTTTATCTTCCCAGTCAAAGCCAAGCCACCTGACAGAATCCAAAATCGTGTCCACATATTCCTGTTCTTCTTTTGCTGGATTGGTGTCATCGAACCTCATATGACATCTTCCATGGTATTCACGAGCCAGCCCGAAATTTAGACAGATGCTTTTGGCATGGCCGATGTGTAAATAGCCGTTAGGCTCTGGAGGAAATCTTGTGCGAATTTTGGCCTCATCAATCGGTCCTTCCATCTGTTCAGTGTAGGTTCCTGGATGACCACACCAATGGCGGGGATCGTTCGTACCTTTTTCGAGATCCGAGTTGATGATGTTTTTCAAAAAGTTTGTGATGTGACTACTGGTAGTCTTGCTCTTGTTATCAGACATTGTTTCTAAACGCTAATACAGTTAATTTCGGAATATTTTACCTTTACAAATTGCCTGTGATTAAAGCCCCACTGAAAAATGCTTCTAATCCTCTTGGAAAGCGACTTCTCTTGTCTTCTTAATACTCGGTAGCAACACAATGAGTAGCAAGAAAACTGCCATCATGAGTAACACAAGCGAGATCGGACGCGTGAGGAATGTGGTTGGATCGCCTCTAGACAACAAGGTGGCGCGGCGCAGATTTTCCTCCATCATCGGTCCGAGGATAAAACCAAGAATAAGCGGAGCAGGCTCGCAGCGCAGTTTATAGAAGAGGTATCCGAGCGCTCCACAAATGATGGTGATATAGACGTCAAACGGATTGTTATTGATCGAATAAACGCCGATACAACAGAATGTGAGGATTGCGGGGAACAACCAGCTGTAAGGAATTCTTAGTAACTGAACCCAAATGCCGATAAGTGGTAGATTCAGTATCACCAACATTAGGTTGCCGATCCACATGGAGGTAATAAGACCCCAAAAAAGCGAAGGGTCGGAACTCATGACCTGTGGACCGGGAGTGATGTTGTGAATCATCAGCGCTCCGATCATCAGAGCCATGGTGGCGTTACATGGGATACCGAGCGTAAGCATCGGAATGAAACTCGTTTGGGCACCGGCGTTATTGGCAGACTCGGGGCCTGCCACACCGTTGATGTTGCCTTTTCCAAAAGGCGGACTAGCTTTAGAGCCGGCAAGTTTCTTTTCCAAGGTATAAGAAGCGAAGGAGGCAAGAAGGGCACCGCCACCGGGCAAGATGCCGAGGAAAGATCCTAAAAGAGTGCCTCTGGTAATTGAAGGCATAGCTAGCTTTAAATCCTTGCCGCTTGGCCAAATGGAGCCTACTTTTTCCATGACGGAATTCCTAGCTTCGCCTTTTGATAAGTTCACAATGATTTCTGTGAAACCGAAAAGACCCATTGAGATAGCGACAAAATCAATACCGTCTTGCAATTCGGGAATGTCGAAATCAAACCTAAACGTTCCGGAATTAACGTCGGCACCAATGATCCCAAGCAAAAGCCCGAGAATAATCATGGCAAAGGCTTTGAGGATGGAGCCATTAGCCAACACCACGGCTCCTACCAGTCCCAAGACCATCAAACTGAAATATTCTGCCGGACCGAATTGGAATGCTAAAGCAATAAGAGGTTCAGCAAAAGCGGCAACGAGTACGGTAGCAAAGCAACCGGCGATGAAAGAACCGATGGCCGAGAGACCTAAAGCGGTTCCTGCTTTCCCATTTAATGCCATCTGGTGCCCGTCAAGACAGGTCACTACAGAGGCTGATTCGCCAGGTAAGTTGACAAGAATGGCTGTGGTTGAGCCGCCGTATTGGGAACCGTAGTAGATGCCGGCCAGCATGATCAACGCTGAGGTCGGATCTAAAGAATAAGTGATCGGCAGCAACATAGCCAAGGTCGGTACAGGTCCTAATCCAGGTAGGACACCAATGAGCGTTCCAAGCGTTACCCCGATAAAGCAATAAAGCAGGTTGGCAAGAGAAAATGCTGTTGAAAAACCTAGGGCTAAGTGATTAAATAAATCCATGACACTTTACCCTATGAAAGCAGGCCATATTGGCACGGTTAAACCAAGCCCGAGCACAAACACGAGCCATACTACAAGACAAAGAATCGCACACAGAATGAGCGTTTGCAATAGATGAAATTTTTGGCCTGCGAAAGAAGATAGAAAAATCATGACGGCCGTTGCTGGAATAAGCCCTGCCGGCCGCAATAGGATGGAGAAGCAAGTTACCGAACCTAAAATGATGAGAAAGTTTTTCCAATCAAAACAGCCAAACTTTCCATGATCAGGATCACTGCTTTTAAAGAGCAAACCTTTTAGGCTGATCAAAAGGCCGAGAATAAAAAGGAATCCTCCCAAAAGCATGGGGAAATAGCCAGGTCCCATGTGGGCTGCTGTTCCTATGGGGTAGCTTTTAATCGCATAAAGACAGAAAAAAGCTCCAAAGGCCATAAACATTAGGCCAGCAAAAAAATCTTTTTGGTTTTTGATCATGAGAAAAAACAACCTGAAGGCCTGTGAACAGGCCTTCAGTAAACTGCCAATAGGTTTTAGTCTACCTTAGCACCGCTAGCGGCAACGATATCCTTGTATTTGGCAAGTTCTTCTTTAACGAACTTATCCAAATCAGCAGGCGTACCAGCCTTTGGAACTGCGCCCATCTTGTCAAGTCTTTCGACCATGGGCTTGGAGTTGATCGCCTTGACAAAAGCCTTATTAAGCTTGTCAGTAGTCGCTTTATCCACTCCAGCTGGACCGAAGAAAGCATACCAAGTTGAAATATCAAATCCGGGTACGCCTGCCTCTGCCATTGTCGGTACATTCGGTTGAGATGGAGCACGGAATGTTGTGGTTACAGCCAGTGGAACGAGCTTTCCAGCCTTGATGTTTGCTGAAGCAGAAGCTAGATTGTCGAAAATGAGCTGTGTATCGCCAGCGAGTACGCTCATCTGCGCGGCTGCGGCGCCCTTGAACGGAACGTGAGTCATCTTCAAACCGGTTTTGTTCTTCAGAAGTTCACCTGACATGTGGCCGCCGGAACCATTTCCACCGGAAGCATAGTTGAGTTCATCGGGATGTTTCTTGGCAAACTCGATCAGATCCTTAAGTGTCTTGATGTTGTTCTTCTTGGAAAATTCGTCGCTGATCACGAGAATGTTTGGTGTTTGAGCAATCAAAACGATCGGAGTGAAGTCCTTAATCGGATCGTAAGGCATCTTGCTAAACAAATTCGGATTGACAGCATGGGTAGCTAAAGCGCCCATCACGATGGTCTTGCCATCAGGTTTCTGTCTGGCTACATAGTCGGCACCGATATTGCCACCAGCGCCCGGCTTATTCTCAACAATGATGTTGCCCAAATCACCCCGGGCTTCCTCGGCAATAGCTCTGGCAGTGATATCCAATGGACCGCCGGGAGGATAAGGAACGACGATTCTGATAGGTTCGTCAGCTGCTAATGAAATGGAGGGTAGGGCGATAGTACCGGCCGCTGCAAGCGCTAAACAGAGCGTTGAGCGTCGGGTGAATTTACTTGTACTCAAAATATTCTCCCTGTTGTTGGAGGTAATTGTTGATATCTCGGCTCAAAAATTATCGAAACGCGCCGAACATACCGATTTTAGAAAAAAAATGACTAATTTCCCCCAACATTAGGCAGAAATATTGTTGGTGGGTAAGAAAATTGTTCAGAACACAACCAACAGGCTGTTTATTCAGTCCTTCTTAAGATTGCCTAACTATGATCGTCTCACAGTTGCTTAGCAGCGTGGTGTTCTTTAATTACAGTGTGGAGACCTTCCGGGTCGAGGATGTGGACATGTTTTTGATGAATTTCAATCAATTTCATTTCCGCAAACTTTGAAAGAACCCGACTGACGGTTTCAAGTTTGAGGCCGAGGAAGCTGCCGATTTCTGCTCTCGTCATGCGCAGGATGAATTCAGTTCTCGAGTAACCTCTTTCTTCCAATCGTTTGGAAAGGTCAAGCAAGAAGGCGGCAAGCCTCTCGTTGGCATGCATGGAACCAAGTAGTAGCACGGTTTCGTGACCTCGCATGATTTCATTACTTAGGGTCTTGATCAAGCCAATGAGAACGGAGGGTGATTTTGCAGCAAGCTCCATTAATTTATCGTAGGGCATGACGCAGAGTTCACAATCTTCCAGTGCGATGGCTGTTAGAGTGTATCTGTCCTTGTACAGGCCATCCAAGCCGAGGATATCGCCAGACATATGAAATCGGGTGATTTGTTCAAAGCCATCCTCGGAGGTAATGACGCTTTTAAGGACTCCAGTTCTCACTGTGTAGAACGAGGTGAAGGGCTCTCCTGCCCGGAACACCGTCTGACCACGGGAAAACCGTTTTCTTTCTGCCAAGATGGATTCCATCTGCTTGAAAAGAGCCTGGGTGGTTGAATGCGGAAAGCACAGTGGCCTGAATTTGCAGGATCCGCATTGAGAAAGAGGTTCAGCTCTGCTCGATAAGGTCTCTTTATGGGTCATGACCGATGTCGGTAGTTAGAAAGCAATTTGATTGCAAAAGTTTTTGAATGATAACAGAAGCTAATTTGAGTGGACGTTTTTAAAGGAAAAACAATGTCGAAAAACAGCAAGTTAAGTGTTGAAATTCCTGATTTGGAATTGCTACAGAAGTTTGATGTGCCGGGACCTCGTTATACTTCTTATCCCACGGCAGATCGCTTTAACAAAGAAGTCCAGGCTGCCGAATTCGGCAAGGTCCTCTCGAGCAGGGGAGAAAAAACTCCTGACGCTAAGCTTTCTCTTTATGTCCATATCCCTTTTTGCTCAAATATCTGCTATTTCTGCGGCTGTAACAAGGAGGTCACGAAAGATCACTCTCGCAGCAAAGAATACATTGAAATGCTAGGTAAGGAGTGCGATATTGTTGCGAGCAAACTCACAGGAATCCGCACGGTAGAACAATTGCACTTTGGAGGAGGTTCCCCAACATTCCTTGACAATGAAGAAATTGAACTGGTGATGAAGACTCTGACGGACAGGTTTCCACTTGAACCTGATGCAGAGGTTTCTATCGAGGTCGATCCAAGAACTTGCTCTCCTGACAAGGTTGCTTGCTTGGCCAAGGTTGGTTTTAACCGTATGAGTATTGGCGTCCAAGATTTCGACAATAGGGTGCAAGTGGCGGTTAATCGTGTGCAGCCTTTTGAACAAACTAAGGCGACTATTGATGCCGCCCGAGCCCACGGTTTTAAATCCATTAATATGGATCTGATCTATGGTCTGCCATTCCAAAGCAGGGAGACATTCTCCAAGACGCTCGATAAGGTCATTGAGTTATCACCTGATCGAATTGCGCTCTACCATTACGCACATCTGCCCGAACACTTCAAGGCACAAAGACGAATCAATGCCGATGATTTGCCTAGTTCGGAAGAAAAAGTCGGCATTATGATGGATGCGATTAGAAGACTTTCCGCCTCTGGATACCATTACATTGGTATGGACCACTTTGCCAAGGAAACCGATGAACTCTGCAAAGCCCAAGAAGAGGGTACCTTGCAGAGGAATTTCCAGGGCTATTCCACAAAACCAGAGTGCGATATGGTCGCTCTAGGGGTCTCTTCTATCAGCAAAGTCACTAACTGCTATGCGGCCAATCCGAGAGATATTCCCAGCTACTACGATAAGATCAAATCCGGGCAGCTTGCAACGGTGAGAGGTTATTTGCTTGATGAGGATGATCGTCTGCGCTACCAAGTGATTATGTCCATCATGTGTCAGTTCGTGGTCTATAAAGCCGATATCGAGAAAAAGTTTGGTATCAAGTTTGATGACTATTTTGCCTATGAACTTAATGCTCTGAAGACCTTCGAGAAAGAAGGACTTGTGGAGCTTCATGAAGACAGGATAGATGTTCTGCCTAAGGGTAAACTGTTGGTTCGAGCGGTTGCCATGAATTTTGATAAATACCTTAGGGAAGACGATAGGGTCCACAGGTACTCTCGTATCGTTTAAAGGGAAGAGCGTTTTGGGGAGGGCTAGTCCCTCCCTTTTTGCATTTTTTGTTTTTTCAGTTTCTAAGGCAATCAATTGATAGATTATTTTGCCTTGTTAAAATTACCCGTTATCGCGTTTAGGCAGGGAACTGTCTTTTAAGAGAATTAAAAATGATCACTGCTTCGGAAATAAGATCAACATTCCTGAAATTTATGGAGTCTAAAGGGCACACAATTGTTAGCTCTAGCCCTGTTGTCCCAGGAGATGATCCAACACTTCTATTCACCAATGCCGGTATGAATCAGTTCAAGGATGTGTTCCTTGGATTTGACAAGCGCCCGTACAAGACGGCGACCACATCACAAAAATGTGTTCGTGCCGGCGGAAAGCACAATGATTTGGAGAACGTCGGCTACACGGCTCGCCACCATACATTCTTTGAAATGTTGGGCAATTTCAGCTTTGGCGACTATTTCAAACAGGTGGCTATCAAGAACGCTTGGGAACTTTTAACTGAAGTGTTTAAGTTACCAAAAGATCGTCTTTGGGTGACGGTTTACGCTGAAGATGATGAAGCATTCAAAATCTGGAATGAGGAGGTGGGAGTTCCTGCCGATCGCATTGTCCGTATTGGAGACAACAAAGGAGGAAGGTATCTTTCAGATAACTTCTGGATGATGGGTGACACAGGTCCCTGCGGTCCTTGCTCTGAGATTTTCTACGATCACGGTCCAGAAGTCGCAGGCGGTCCTCCCGGTAGCCCTGATGAAGATGGTGATCGATACATGGAAATCTGGAATTTGGTTTTCATGCAATTTAACCGTGACGAAAAAGGCGAAATGCACCCTTTGCCGAAACCAAGCGTGGATACGGGAATGGGGTTAGAGCGAATCACGGGCGTCTTGCAGCATGTCAATTCCAACTACGATATTGATCTTTTCCAAAACATTATGAAGGCGGTGGTAAAGGCCGTTGAAGAGGCCGGAGCCAAGGATGTGGAACTTAACAGTCCTTCTGTGAAGGTTATCGCTGACCATATTCGAGCTTGTACTTTCATCATTGCTGATGGCATCGTTCCGGGCAATGAGGGTAGAAGTTATGTTCTTAGAAGAATTGCTCGTCGAGCCATCCGTCACGGGTACAAGCTTGGTGCGAGACAGCTTTTCTTTAGCAAGCTCGTTAAAGCAGTAGTCAAAGAGATGGGCGAGCACTACCCTGAAATCAAAAATCCAAGAATTCAGGAAATTATCCATCAGGAAGAAGTGAGATTTTCGCAGACCCTTGCAAAGGGAATCGAAATTCTTAACGAAGCGCTTACGGGCGGTGTCAAAGTGTTGGGAGGAGATATCGCTTTCAAACTCCATGACACCTACGGTTTCCCCGTTGATTTAACCGCTGACGTTTGCCGTGAGAGGGGAGTGTCGGTTGATATTGAAGGTTTCGAAGCCATGATGGCTAAACAGCGCGAGCAGGCTCGCTCACGCGGTAAGTTTAAGATGGCTCAGCTGCTTGAATACTCTGGAGCCCCGACGCAATTCCTTGGTTACGAAACCTTGGCAGTACTCGCCTGTAAGGTGGATGCCATCTTCAAGGACGGTGTTCAGGTCAATGAGGCTGAGGCAGGAGATGAGGTAGTCGTTGTTTTTGACAAGACACCTTTTTATGCGGAAAGCGGCGGACAGATGGGAGACAGGGGCGTTTTCAAAAACAAAACTTCTATTTTGAATGTTGATGACACGTTCAAGATCAAAGCCAATGTATTTGGTCACGTTGTTCATGTGAGTGAGGGCGAAATCAGGGTCGGTGATCTATTCTCAGGCAAGGTTGACGAAGAGAACCGACGCGCGACTGCTAGAAACCACTCTGTTACCCACATTATGCACAAGGCGCTCAGAGAAGTTTTAGGAGCTCATGTTCAACAAAAGGGATCCATGGTTAATGGTGAACGAACTCGCTTTGACTTCGCCCATACCGGTCCCATGACACATGAGCAAATTGAACAAGTTGAGGACATTGTCAACCAAGAGATCCTTCGCAACGCCCCGACTGTTGTTCGTGTGATGCCCCTTGAAGAAGCTCGCAAGACTAACGCTGTGATGCTTTTTGGTGAAAAATACGGGGAAACGGTCCGTGTATTGAATATTGGTTCAAGCTGCGAACTATGTGGCGGAACTCACGTGGAGCGCACAGGTGATATCGGAACTTTCAAGATTATCTCTGAGAGCGGCATTTCAGCTGGTGTTCGTCGTGTTGAAGCTGTCACAGGCATGAATGCGCTCCATTTTACTCAGCGTCAGGAGTCTATTCTCCAAGATGTTGCGGCAAGACTTAAGTCTCCGATAGAAGACATTGTTACTAAGGTCAATGATTCGTTGGCAGAACTCAAACATCTTGAAAAGGAACTTGACACGATTAAAGTCAAATTGGCACAGTCAGGCGCGGCTAATGCAGCAGGAAAAGCCATTGACGTCAATGGTGTCAAAGTGCTTGTCACCGAAATGAAGGGAGTGGAAACCAAGGCTCTTAGAGACTCTGTAGATCGACTGAAAGATCAACTCAAATCTGCCGTGATCGTCTTGCTTAAGGTGGAAAACGGAAAGTCGAGCATCGCTGTGGGTGTCACGAAGGATCAAACTTCGAAAATTAAAGCAGGGGAGATCGTTTCTTTTGTGGCCCAAGAGCTTGGCGGAAAAGGCGGTGGCCGCCCTGATTTTGCACAAGGTGGAGGAGCGGCTCCTAAGGATATGAATGAGTTTCTCAAGAAAACGACAGGGTTTATTTCAGAGAAGCTTGGGTAATAGGCCGACTCCGAAATAAAAAGACCAGCTCTCGAGGGCTGGTCTTTCATTAAGTTAATCGGGGTAACCGTTTGGATTTTTCTGTTGCCATCGCCAAGTGTCAATGCACATGTCGTTGATGTCCCGTTTGGCTTGCCAGCCGATGACTTTCTTTGCCTTATTCGGATTAGTCCAACAAGCATTCTTATCGCCTGGCCGGCGTGCACAAATTTCATAAGGAATTGTTTTGCCACTGGCTTTCTCAAAGGCGTGGACAAGTTCAAGAACGGTGGTGTTATTGCCAGTGCCGAGGTTTAGTGTAAGCAGCTGGGGCTTGTGGTTCATGGCTTTTAAAACTGCAAGATGACCATCGACAAGATCCAATACATGGATGTAGTCTCTTGCCCCCGTTCCGTCTCTCGTGTCATAGTCGTTGCCGAAGACCCTTAATTTTTCTCTTCTACCAACTGCTACCTGGGAGATGAAAGGCATTAGATTGGCCGGGATACCACTCGGATCTTCTCCAATAAGACCGGAGGGATGGGCACCGACAGGGTTGAAATAGCGGAGAATCGCAATTGACCAGTCAGGTTCGGCTTTATAAAGCTTGCGTAGGATTTCTTCAACCATCCATTTGCTCTGACCGTAGTTGTTGATTGGCGAAAGGGGCGTTTCTTCGTCAAACTCATCGTAGCCTGGATCGCCATAGACCGTGGCAGAGGAGGAGAAGATAAACTCTTTGACTCCGAATTTTTTCATTACCCGAAGAAGAACGATGGTTCCCTCAACGTTGTACGAGAAATAAAGCAGGGGATCCACTTCTGACTCTCCGACAGCTTTACGCCCGGCGAAATTGATGACAGAACTGATTTGGTACTTTTCGAATACCCTCGACAGTTCTTTTTCGTTTCGGATATCGCCTTCAATCAACTTTGGCTTATGCCCGGTTATTTGTTCTATGCGGCCAATGACAGAGCGTTTGCTGTTACTGAAGTTATCAAAGATGATGGGTTCATATCCCGCCTCTATCAGACTTACAACCATGTGTGAGCCGATATAGCCAGTTCCACCTGTTACCAGAATTTTTGGTTTCATAAAAAAGACAATCAATAAAAAGGCCCGTGAAGGCCTTTTTCGTTAGTTGGTATCTAATCAGCCACCCAAGGCTTCAAAGATTCTCTTGCTGACTTCGTTAACATCGCCAACGCCGTCAACCTTGACATACTTGGGTGCATTTCCACCGCTCTCGGCCATCTTTTTGTAAAAATCAACGAGTGCTTCTGTCTGGTCGTGGTAAATATCCAAGCGTCTTTTTACTGTTTCTTCAGTGTCGTCATCACGCTGAATTAAAGGTTCACCCGTTACATCGTCTTTGCCTTCGACCTTGGGTGGATTAAATTTGATGTGATAAGTACGTCCGGAGGCTGGGTGAACTCGACGACCGCTCATTCTCTCAAGAATGATACTGTCGGGTACCGCAATTTCAAGGACATAATCAACAGGAATACCGGCGTCTTTCAGAGCCTGAGCCTGAGGAATGGTTCTTGGGAAACCGTCAAATAAGAAACCTTTCTCACAATCAGGCTGTTTTAATCTTTCTTCTACAAGACCGATGATGATGTCATCACTGACTAGAAGCCCAGCGTCCATGACTTTTTTTGCGACTAAGCCGAGTGGTGTGCCTGCTCTAACGGCGGCCCTTAGCATGTCGCCCGTCGATATTTGAGCAATACCGTAATGTTCCTTGATCAATGCTGCCTGAGTACCCTTTCCTGCACCAGGAGCTCCGAGAAGAATTAAGCGCATTTGCGCCTCCTTAGTTTGAGATAAATTTCAGTTGCAATCCCTTAATTTTAACTGAACAAAACTGGCTTTAATTACTTTCTTGCCGCCTGTTCAAGGACCTTTCTGACTCGCTCGAGGTCTTCGGCAGTGTCAACTCCGGGCGGAATGTCCTCATTGAATACCTCCACCGCGATTTTAAAACCGCTCCAAAGGGCTCTTAATTGCTCCAGGCTTTCATAAGACTCAAGAGAGCTTTTCGGCAGATTTGGGTAGGATTTGAGGAAAGAGCAACGATAACTATAGATACCGATGTGGCGAAGTGCAAGATCAGACGGGATTTGGGTCTTACTTTGCTTAAAGAGATCCCTAGCCCAAGGTATTGGGGCCCGGCTAAAACTTAATGCCTCACCAATCTTGTTCAGAGTAACTTTAACGACATTTGGGTTAAAAAATTCTTCGCTCGAGCTAATCTTAATTGCCGCAGTTCCCATAACACACTGTGTGTTGTGAACTAACAGGGCGGCCACAGAGGAAATTATTTTAGGCGGAATAAGCGGTTCATCTCCTTGGACATTGACCACAATCTCATCATCTTTGATTTGACAGAGTTTTGCTGCTTCACAAAGTCTGTCAGTGCCACAGGCATGATCCTTTCTTGTTAAACAGGCCTCTAATCCATATTTTTCGCATGCCTGAACTATCAGAGGATCATCTACCGCACAGATCACTCGGGAAGCTCCACTTTTTTGTGCCTGCTGAGCAACTCTGACGATCATGGGCAAGCCGCAAATGTCGGCTAGAGGTTTATTTGGAAGCCTTGTGCTGCTTAACCTAGCTGGAATGATGACGGTAAATTTCATTTTTTATCCAATTCTTCGATTTCCGTTTCAGCCATATCTCTTGCCTCGGAGGGTACCATAGCAGGAATACCTTCAATGACTGGATAAGCTTTCATGTCGCTTCTGCAATAAAACTCTTTCTTTTTCTCGTTCCAAAGCAGAGGTCCCTTACACAGGGGGCAGACGAGAATCTGAACTAACTGACTATCCATTTTTTTTGCTCTTTTCAGAGGTTTCTTCGCTTAATGACGAATGAGAGATTTTTCTTTCGATGAAATCAATCAGGTACGAATCGAGTTTAGTTTCCAAAGGTACCACATAAATCCTGGGATCCTTTTTGATTTCTGGATGCTTACGGAACTTGACAGCATCTTTTTCGGTGATGAAAATCAGGTCGCATTTAACGTCTTTGAAGGGGTTGTCTTCATAGCTGTAGTGGTCTGGTAAAGCGATATCTTCAACCTCCAAGCCGTGCGCACGAAGCATAGAGAAGAATCTTCCTGGAACAGCAATGCCCGCCATAGCAATGGCTTTTAGATGCTTTTTAAACTGCATTCTTGAAAGAGCTTCCAGGGAGATAACTTCACCGGTAGAGTAATTGACCGCGTTGTGGATACCACTGGTGGCAACGTATCTTGGGGTGGAAGAGGAGACCACATCCTCAGTCGCGTTGAGGACGATGGCGTCAACTTCATCAAGTCTTGAGGGCGGTTCACGGAGCGGACCCGCAGGAAGGACCCAACCGTTGCCTAATCCTCTTGCTCCTACGACGGCTAGCTCTACATCTCTTGCTAGTGAATAGTGTTGCAAACCATCATCGCTGATAATCACATTGACATCAGGATATTTTTTGAGTAAAGCCTTGGCCGCTTCTACTCGTTTTGTACAAACAAAAGTTGGAACTTTTGCGCTTCTTTTGATTAGCAGAGGCTCATCGCCGACGATATCCGGGTTACTAGTGGTTTCCACTTCTACAGGACTATCTGCTTTTCCTCTGTACCCTCTGGATATAACACCGGGTTTCCAACCGCGTTCCTCCAAGCTTTTGACTAACGAAATAGTCACTGGAGTTTTGCCCGTACCCCCAACGTAAATGTTTCCGACAACGACAACGGGCACATTGATTTTTACTGCCTGAGTTTTTTTGCGTCGGGATGAGGCTGCCATCATAAAGACCGCCGAAGCTGGCAAAAGTAGCCAGGAAAGTAAGCCTTTTTTGTCCCACTGACGATGTAAAAACGACTCTAGTTGTATGTGCATTGATGCATAAATAAAAAATAAAAATTAATTGTACAAAAAACAAGAGAAATTGACTTAACGGATCAGTAAAAAACGCAAAAGTTTTTTGTCAAAAGATCGAAAAAATTTCTTAAAAAACGCGATCCCTTTTCGTATGTTAATAACTTTGTTAATAAAAAGATAAAAAATGATCTAACCATCAATAATTTCTAGAAAAAACTTTATTTCTATGA
>CANQMZ010000004.1 GCA_947625105.1 uncultured Parasutterella sp. | reverse complement strand
TTCTCTTAGCCAAACTATTTTTTTCCTCGGCTCTTCCCTTGACCATTCCAATAGCCTCTCCCTCGACTCTTCCCTCGACTCTTCCCTCGGCTCTTCCCTCGGCTCTTCCCTCGTCTCTGATAGCCTCTTCAATACGCGAGATCTCACTATGTCCTTCATCGGTTTCTTTAAGGAAACGGGCTCTTTCAGCCAATACAGCGTTCTTCATCTCATTAGCTCCTTTACTTGAAAAATCATGCATTAACATTCCAATAGGGTCGTCCCCGCTATGCTGTCCGTTGACAAAGATAATATGCGTACCATCCGAAAAAGGCCTATGATCATCCACATAATACCTTTCAACTTGATAGGCTGGCTTTCCATCACCCCGAAAGTCTTTCTCCGTGATAAAAATCACGTAGTTCTCTGGCAGTTTGTCGAAATCCTTACCCTGCTCCAGTGTATTGGTGTCAATCATGGCACTGTAGTATCTTGCCCGTTTGACAAGCGTACTCCTCTGTAGGGGGAAACGAGGTCATGCTGGACGTGGATCTCTTTGACTTTGACTGAGGGGATTCCCTGTTGTTTGAAAATCGCCTGAATGACGACCTCGATATACTTCGGATCATCACGAAAAAAGATCCCAAAAAAGTAATCATCGAACAGCCTGACTTCCCTGATATACGATCTAAATTCTTTGTTCATATTTGTATTCCTTTTTTCTGACATTGTATCTAATATCATCTCCATGTCCAATCTGAAAATCCCCGTGACGGGGAGGATGCAAGCTGTGCCCTCGCACACGCCATACGATCGCCTGGTCGCCAAAGATTCTTGCCTATAAAAGGCTTGATATTTTTGACAATCTCTGTTCATTGAAGCAAACAGGCTTCACAATTGTTTACATCTTTTGTTTGCTGTCTTTTACGTGTCTGTAGGGTTTCTCTTATTTATTAAGCTTAGACTTCTGGGTGGATTCTTCGCCTTTTTCTGACAGGCTTAACTCTCCACGTATTTAACCGGGGATTTTTAATCAGACCTCGATGGTTAAGGTAGGCAATGGTATAGAGGTTTTTGAGCAAAAGAAAAGCCGATGTTACCGTAAATTCTAGGATACGGCATAATAAAACTCCTCAATAACGCATTGATTTTTTTAAAAATATCACCGTATCATTTTCTTTAACTCAATCAAGAATATTTTCACACCCCAAAATTATTCGGGTCTCGTTTGCGGGAGTTTTTGAGAATTAAGGTTACTGCGTCATAAACCTTTTTAATTCTGTATTTTTAGCGACCCATACTTTTTCAGGTAAGTCTCTATTTTTTCTCTTTTGCCCAAAAGTGCCTTCTTTCTTGTTTTTTTCAAGTAACCTAAAAGATCCTCGAGGGTTGCGATCGCAATGACGGGAATTCCGAAAGTTTGTTCAACATCCTCAACTGCCGATAGTGGTTTGATGTTTTTAGCGTCTCCTGCTCTTTCCATCCGATCAAGAGCAATAATGATGCCCGCAGGGTTGCCTCCATTTGCCTTAATAATTTCGATGGATTCTCGAACTGATGTTCCGGCAGAAATGACATCGTCAAGAATGATCACGTTACCCTCGATAGGTGCTCCTATGACGTTACCACCTTCTCCGTGATCCTTGACTTCTTTCCGATTAAAACTAAACGGGAAACTCACTCCCATTCTCATTGCCAAAACTGTCGCCGTTGCTGCCACAAGAGGAATTCCTTTGTAGGCTGGACCAAAAAGCATGTCGCATTTAAGTCCTTTTTGCTCGATGGCCTCTAACAAAGTCATACCGTAGAAAGCGGCAAATAGCGCAAGTTTAGATCCGTTATCAAAGAGTCCTGCATTAAAAAAATAAGGAGAATCTCTTCCGGCTTTTGTCTTAAACGAGCCAAATCTCAGAACGTCACAATCAATACAGAACTTAATAAATTCTTGACCTGTAGTTAGCATAGTGAAATACCTAGGTTTATGAAATTAAAATTGAGCCATCCAATTGTAGAGTGTTTAATAACCATCGTGCTCAGAATCATTACAGCAAATACGAATGGAATACGGTCTGCGACTAAAAAGGGGTTTCTCGCTTGGCTCAAAAAACAGGATGCGGATTTTGTTTGTATCCAGGAGTTGAAAGCTCAAGAAAAAGACATATCCGACGAGATATTGGGTATGGAAGGCTATAACCGCTTCCTTCACTGTGCCGAAAAACCCGGTTATTCGGGTTGCGCCCTGCTAACTAAACACAGACCCTCCGCTGTCCAAATCGGTTTTGGTAGCCCCGAATTTGATGCTGAGGGACGATATGTTGAATTACAGTTTGATAACCTGATCGTTGCTTCTGTTTATTTTCCATCGGGATCCTCCTCTGATCTGAGACAACAAGCCAAATTCCGCTTTTTAGACCTCTTTGTTAATCAACTCGATCTCCTCATGAAAAAAAACAGGGAAGTTCTTCTGTGTGGTGACTTCAACATCGCCCATAAGGAAATTGACATAAAAAATTGGAGAGGAAATCTTAACCATTCGGGCTTTCTGCCCGAAGAGCGACAGTGGCTGACCGAACGTTTTTCAAATGGCTGGTTTGATGTGTTCCGTCTGATTGACCAAAGACCGGATCAATTTACTTGGTGGAGTAACCGGGGGCAGGCGCGCGCAAAGAATGTGGGTTGGCGCATTGACTATCAGATGGGAACACGAAATATAGCTGCCTCGGCTACGGATGTATCTATATACACCGCCGAGCGCTTTTCCGACCACGCTCCCTTGACAATCAATTACCGGTATGACTTGAAATGAAGGCGGAGAACATTCTTTTTTCTCAGGGGTTCGGTACGCGCCGTGAATGCAGAAGCTTGGTTTTATCTGGCAGATTTACGGTATCAGGTCGAACGATCCTAGATCCTGACGAAGAAATAAATGTCCAAAACCTTTTTTTCGAGGTTGACTCTGTTTGCTGGCCTTTTCACGAAAAAGCCCTTATTGCTATGAACAAGCCTGCTAACTTTGAGTGCTCGCGCAAACCAATTCATCACCCCAGTGTATTGTCTCTGCTCCCGCCACCTCTAAGAAACCGGGGCGTACAACCTGTTGGCCGACTCGATGAAGATACGACAGGGCTTCTTATCCTTACTGACGATGGGCAACTACTGCATCGACTGACTCACCCAAAAAACAAAATCAAAAAAACCTACGAAGTCACCACAAAATATCCTCTTTCGGAACAACAGATCAACTCGCTTCTCCGGGGCGTCAAACTTAACGATGCAGATGAAATCGTCAGGGCGCAGACCTGTAAAATCCTGGGAACACATAAACTGGAACTCACAATTGCACAAGGAAAGTATCATCAGGTAAAAAGAATGTTGGCTGCGGTATCGAATCGAGTTGTTGCTTTAAATAGGTTGGCTTTCAATTCGTATCATTTACCAAGCGATTTAGCTGTCGGTCAATGGAAATGGATCTCCCTAAAAGAAATAACGGGTTAAGCGAGTGACTACCTCTAAAAATTCTTGGCTTTCTCTCTTAAAGATTTACGGACAACCCGTATGTCTTCGGATGTTTTTTTTAGGCTTTTCTGCCGGGTTGCCTCTTCTGCTCGTAATTGGAACTTTGGGTTTCTGGCTCAGAGAAGCTGGCATTGACCTCAAGACAATCGGCTTCATGTCATGGATCGGACTCGTTTATGGATGTAAATGGATATGGGCCCCTTTGGTCGATAACTTAAAAATTCCTTTTTTGACCTGTCTTTTGGGGCAACGCAGAGCATGGCTTCTCGTTTCTCAAATTTTGATCATCATTTGCTTGTGTGGGATGGCATTTTCCGATCCCAGTAACCAGTTCAAAATTCTTGTTTTCTTCACTTTCTTTGCTGCTTTCGGATCTGCCACTCAGGACATATCTCTAGACGCTTATCGAATAGAAAGTGCCGATGTCAAAATGCAAGGCGCACTGGCTGCTGCCTATCAAACCGGATACCGTGTCGCCATGATTTGGGCCGGAGCAGGTGCCCTAGCCTTAGCTGCTTTTTTTCAACATACCGACTCCAATGTTTACGACCCTGGTGGTTGGAAAGTGGCCTACCTGATTATGTCCGCTTCCATGTTAGTTGGGTTGGTCACTACGTTACTGTCCCCAAAACCTAACAAGGTTGATGAGGAACATAAATATGAACAGCTTTCTGAGATCGGGAAAAATATTACGGTCTTTATTGAATCCCATCCCCATTGGCCGTCTTCGCTCGCAAAAATCATCGGTTGGCTCAAGTTCATTGCTTGGGTACCAATCTCGGATTTCTTTGTTCGTTATCGCTGGCATGCCGTAGCTATTTTGTTGCTCATTGCCACCTATAGAATTAGTGACGTTGTCATGGGCGTAATGAGTAACCCTTTCTACAGAGATATGGGGTTCAGCAAAGACGAAGTTGCCGCGATATCCAAAGTTTTCGGGGTAGTCATGACACTGATAGGAACCTTCCTTGGCGGTATCATCGTACTTAAAGCTGGTGTATTAAAAACGCTTTTTCTCGGCGCGTTGCTATCGGCGGCGACCAATGTCCTTTTTTCTTTCTTGGCTTCCTTGGGGCACAACTTAACTTTCTTAATCTTTACAGTAAGCGCAGACAATCTTGCGGGAGGACTTGCTAGTGCCGCTTTTGTTGCCTACCTTTCAGGACTAACCAATGTTGCGTACTCAGCTACACAATACGCTGTGTTTTCCTCCATCATGCTGCTTTTACCTAAATTTCTTGCCGGCTTCTCTGGTGTCATGGTTGAGTCTATTGGTTATTCCAACTTCTTTCTGACAACCGCAGCTATAGGCATCCCCGTTCTTTTCCTAATCCTATTGATCGCCTGGCTGGAAGGAAAAAAAACTTAAAGTGGTTTCAAGCCTTTTCTCTTTCCTCTTCATCTGAGAGGGGTTCATTTAGGCTCGGTAACTTATATCCCTTTGTTACTTGCGCAATCGAGGCGATGCAACAGGCCAGGTCCGACAAAGCAGCGGGAAGATCCTCCAGCGGAACATTTTTGTCAAGCTCTTCTTTGATGGGCGCAAAATCTCCCAAAGCATATTTGGGCAAGTGCCTCAAAATGCCGTGTAGCGCAGACGCGATTTGATCCGAATCACTTTCTAGAAGGCCCGGCCACTTCTGTGCCGCTTCTAGGAAACCTAGAGCGAACGGCTCCAATGCCGCAATCGCCTTTTTTCCCTCCAAGACATTCCCTTCTTCATCTTCAACGTCAAAATAAATCGGATCGAGTGGTTCAGATTCTTTTAGCGTTTTGCTAATTTCCTTTTTTCGGCGTTCAATCAACTTCCTAAGACGCCTATCCTTAGCGAGCTCTCCCGTTGTCCCGCCTTTAGCTCCGGGAGCAAGGATTTCCTCTATCCATTCTTGCTCTTCCGGTTCGATTGGCATTAACTCCAGGGCTGTCATAAATCCGTCTGCCTCTGCCGCGTCCATTGACTCGAACTTTTCGTCAACACTGGCGAGAAGTTCATCCATTTCCAGCAATTCTTCATCGGTCAATTCTTCAGCCTGAGCTTTGGTCTGCTTTTTGTTCATAGTGGCAAGCTCCTTTTATCTGCCTCAATGTGGAAGAGATTTATTGCGAAAACGGTTCAGAATGTTACGGACCTCACCTGAGTCCTCTGCCCTTAGCATCCTGCCAACAAGCCTAGAGCACTGTTCCTTATACAGTTCTCGGATCTCCTGCTTAACCAGGGGAATTTGAAGTGCTGACATGGACAACTCTTCAATCCCCATGCCGACAAATATGGGCGCATACTCGGGCTTTCCACTCATTTCCCCACAAACACTTATAGGTTTAGAAAGTTGTCTCGCGGCTTTAGCACTAGAGGAAAGAAGTTTTAAGACCGATGGATGCAATTCGTCAAACAAAGGCGCCACCATGGCGTTTCCACGGTCAACTCCGAGCGTGTATTGAATCAAATCATTGGTTCCTATACTCGCAAAATCGACTTCTTTCAAAAACTTGTGGGGACAAATCGCAACGGCGGGCAGTTCAATCATGATGCCAATTGGCGTCCTTTCGTTGAATAACGCTTTTTCCTCAGTTAGTTGCTGTTTGGCCAATTCGATGTATTTTTTAGCTTCTTTTATTTCTCCAACCGAGGAGATAAGCGGTAGAAGGATCCTTACATCTTTTCCGTAGGCGGCCTTCAATATAGCTCTAACTTGCGTTAACAAAATACTTGGGTTAGCCAAAGCAAATCGAATTGCCCTCAAGCCAAGCGCCGGATTTTCTTCCTCAGCAGAAACTCTGAAAACTCCTTTTTTCATCACTTCCGGTGTTAGAAGTTTGTCTCCTCCAACATCTAAAGTTCGTATGGTGACGGGTCTTCCCTCCATTTCTTCAATGATTTCCCGATAGTTTTCTTCCTGTTCTTTCTCATCAGGAAGCTCTCGGCGGCCCATAAACAGATATTCACTTCGATACAAGCCGACGCCTTGGGCTCCGAGGTGCAAGATATCGTCAAAGCCTGTAGCCATGGCCACATTAGCGAGCAGTCTTACTTTAAAGCGGTCTTTTGTTTCTGCCACCCGCTTTCTTGCCCGATATTGCTCGCTGTAGAGCTTTTCCTGCGCCTGGACTTTTTGCTCAATCTCCTTGACATCTTCTCCTTGAGGATTGCACAAGATCCTGCCGCTATTAGAGTCAACAAAAACCCTATCGCCATTGTGGATGAGTTTTCTCGCATCCGTTACTCCCACAACGGCCGGGATAAATAATGTCTGAGAAAGAATGGCTGTATGCGAATTCGGGCCGCCTTTTTCAGTAATAATTCCGACTAGATCAAGTTCTTCATACTCAGTGAGCCAAATCACATCTGCCAAAGAAAGATCATTGGTAACGAGGATGACTTCTTCCTGTGCCGAACGAACTTGGATTTGGATTTGCCGCCTTCCACCAATCAATTCTTCTTGGAGACGGTTAACAACTTGCTCAACATCATCTCCTCTTTCCATGAGGTATTCGTTAGACACATTTTCAAATAGTTTTTTTGTCTCCTCTAGATGAATAGCCAAAGCCCACTCTGCGTTGATTTGTTTTTCTTTAATGATTCGAGTGACCTCATCAAACATCATCGGGTCATTAACCAATAGTTTGAACACATCCAAAAAAGAATTTATCTCTTTGGGGGCCTGTTTAGGCGTCCTTTGCATCATCTGACAGATTTCAGCATCAACCGATTTAACCGCCTTTGAAAGACGCGTAATCTCTTTTTCGACCTCAGAGACTTTAAGCTTAAACTGAGGCAACTGAAGAGGGGCCGCCGCCATAACTCGAGCTTGCCCATAGCCCACGCCGCTGGATATTCCGATACCTCTGAGTTCCAGTGGTTCTTTTCCGCTTTTTTCAGCCATTCCCTAATTTCCCTCTTCGAAACGGTTCTCGAACAGTTTGCAAATCTCCTCTACGGCTTCTGCCTCGTCAGTTCCATCTGCAATTAGAGTCAGTTCTGTTCCTTTGGATGCGGCAAGAAGCATTACTCCCATAATAGATTTGCAATTAACTTGCCTGTCTCCTTTGATTAGTTTTATTTCGCTCAGGAACTCATTTGCTTTCTGTGTCAATTTTGCTGCCGGCCTTGCATGTAATCCTAATTCGTTGATTACCTTCACATTTGCGGTTTTCATGCTTTCGACCCTTTCTCCAAACTTGCTATCACGCAAACCTCTCTGGCTTTTCGGGCCAGTTCCTCTAAGTCAAGTTCTCTATAACCAAATAATTTCAAAAGCAGTGGCAGGCTTAGAGGTCTCGCTAATAAAAATTTTTTATCCTTGCAAAATGCCCTCAAAATATTTCCCGGCGTCGCACCCTCAACATCTAGGATAACAATCCTTTGTTGTACTTTTAGACTTTCCCATGCGTTCTTAATTTGCTCTTGAATTTTTTCTTTTGGATCATCCGAGACAATATCAATTGGCATACAACCATCAAGATTTCCCATTATTTCCTCTGCTACTTTTACCATGGATGAAGCAATGGGTTTGTGGGCAACGACTAAAAAACCAGTTCTCATCTTTTCCTCCGGCGGACTAAGAAACATTTTAGCCTTGTTAAATGCTCCCTTACTTTTCTCAATTGATGGCTCTGCCATATGCTTTAAAATTCGAGATCTATCGGGAGAACAAAATGGCTATTGTCGCATTCCACTCACAAGCTGCTGGTGAAATTTTCATGTTTAGAGAAACAGCGGAAAAAATTTTTAAAGTTATCGGTAAACCTTTAGGTTTAAGGGGTGTGCTAACCCCCGAAGAAATGCCCCCGGCACTGACAGCGCTCAAAACTGCCATTGAACAAGAAAAATCCCTCCTCAAAGGAGTTCGCGAAAGAGAAGACAAAGACTTTCGAGAGGGAAAGGATCTTGACAGGGAAAAAAGGAGCCCTTTTGAACAACCCGTGTATTTTGGGCAGAGAGCCTATCCCTTCATTGAACTTCTTGAAAGAAGTTTGAAAGAAGGGAAGCCTGTAACTTGGGGAGTTTAACCTCCCCAAAAACTTCGCATAAAAGGCACCAACACCGCAAAGAGTTCTAAGCGGTCGATAATCATCAAAAAGCAACAGAAAAGAACTTGGATCTGCCAGAGATCAGAATAGTTGCTCGCCGGTCCTAAGCGGCTTAAGCACGCCAACGAAGCGGAAAAAGACGATCAGCGCACTCATGAGTTCTACACTTTTTTCGTTGTCAAATGAGACGGAAGTCCCATCAGCACTGACTTTTCCGCTTCTTCAGCTTTTTATTTCACTGTAGTATAGGGTGCAAATAAGTCCTGCATCGGTTAATCTACTAACTGCCATTTCACGAATTGGCGCTCTTTTTCAGAGAACACCATCGCAATCCTATAGACCTTCCTAGTTCCAAACTCTAACCCGTACTTCTTTTCTTTGATCTGATTGATGGCTTTTTCCAATAGTTGTTCGGCTGATTCCTTTGGTTTTTGATCTTTGTCCTTTAAAAACTTTAACTCAAACACGTAGGTATAGCCCTTGATAGTTGCAACGATATCTGCCCTTCCCAAAAGGTTAGCCTTTTCTCCTATCACCATCCAGTTACCACCGGCTAAAAACGCAATCAAATGTGACTGAACCGCTGCCTCATCGCAAAATACGCTATGTGGACCGTGAGGAATATTCAGGAATGAGCGTTTTATCGCCTTTACCACTTCTTCCGGTTTGTCTTTCAAGGCAGCTATTCCTATGTCTTTAGCTTGGGCTACTTTCGAATCATTAAAGTTGTAAATAACTCGGGTGTATAACAGCCCCATTGATTTAAAAACTTCCTCATTGGGATACCGCAAAATAACTTTGTCGTTTACAACCGATTCAATCGTGTAGTAGCCCGTTTGAGTCAGTAAAGGAATAAGTTGGATATTGTCATAACTGTAGGCATCGCTTAGTTCATCAATGGAACTTTCCTGCTCCTTGCCAAATTCTTCAGGCTTTAAAAACTCATGACCTTTAATGTATTCAAGCAATAGGGTCGGCGTCCCGCCAGTGGACATCCAATAGTTAAGTAAACCTTGTCCTGGACTTGTTAAAAAACTTAATACCGACCAAGGTGCATAAAGACGATACTTTGCTTGCCGATCGAAACAGAATCCGTCATATTGCTCTTCCATTCTTTGCAACAGTTCCGTCCGGGATATTTTCAGGACGTTGGCCGCGCTATCTACGTACGGACTAAAATACTTTTTTAATTCTTCTTGGGTATAACCTACGATGGTCCCAAATTCGCTATTTAACGAGATGTCCCTAAAAATATTCATCTCCGAGAAAATACTTGCCTTCTGGAACTTAGCAATTCCGGTAACGAAAATAAATCTGAAAGCTCCTTTGTTTTCTTTGATAAGGGCATAAAAGCTTGCTAAGTAAGAACTTACTTCATCAAACAGATTGGTGTTATTTAATAGTTTGGTGAGCGGTGCGTCGTATTCATCAACAAGTAAAACGATGCTTTTGTTTTCCTCTTGCACTGTCATTAGCCAGTCAGCAAACTGGTCAAGCAGGGGCAATGTGGAGAAAGTATCTGGTACGAATCCCGCTCTTTTCGCTGAAATTTGTAGTTTGTTATTGAAGCCTTGAACAATCTCTTCGTAATTTCTCCCATTCACACTCGAACAATCCAGACGAATCACCGGATATATCTCATCCTCCTTCCATAAACTTTCTATTTCCAAGCCCTTAAAATCTTCAAGACCCCTGGAAAAAAGCGATTCAAAGGTAGACACTAGAAGCGACTTCCCAAATCTTCTTGGGCGAGACAAAAATATCGGAGCTTTTAACCTGGCCAGTTCGTAAACCATTCGTGTTTTATCCACGTAAACACAACCATCGTCACGAAGTTCTTTGAAATTTGTGTAGGCCAAAGGTAGTTTGGTTATATTGGCGCTCATCTTTAATTTCCTTTGAAGTTTCCCTTATTTTATTATGTTGACACTCAATTCTCTTGAAGACTGCGCTCAATAAAGCATCCATTCCTAATGCTACGCATATAGAAAGAGTTTCTCACAGCAACTATGTTTCCATACAGCTCGGTGCGCAGCTTGAAAAAAGGAAAGCCTGTCGCTTGGGGAGTTTAACCTCTCCAAAAACTTCGCGTAAAAAGCACCAACACCGTAAAGAGTTCTAAGCGGCCGATAATCATCAAAAAGCAACAAAAAAGAACTTGGAACTGCGAAAGATCAGAATAGTTGCTCGCAGGTCCAAGAGACCCTAACGCCGGTCCTAAGTTGTTTAAGCACGCCAGCGAAGCGGAAAAAGACGTTAAGCTATCCAAACCTGTAAATAGAAAGATCAGGGTACTGATCATTGCAATCGCGATGTAGAGCATCAAGAAGGCTAGAACCGAAAAAATAACCTGTATACCGATTGCTCTCTTTCCAATGATGAGGGGACTAACTAGCTTGGGATGCAAAATCTTCTTAAATTCCAAGCCTCCCTGCTTTACTAGGGTGATGGCTCGAATCATTTTTATCCCGCCTCCGGTAGAGCCTGCGCATGTTGCAAAACACGAACCAAAAAGAATAAAGAGTTGGACCACCATCGGCCAATCGCCGTAATTGGTGTTACAGAAGCCACTGGTACTGATGACGTAAATTGCGTTGGTCACGCCATAAAAAACAGCATCGGTCAGGCTTCCATATGTTCCCGCATAAACAAAATAACAAACCACCAAAATCGGTGTTATACAGGCGGTAATAATCCACCAACGTGTTTCAACATCTTTAAAGTACGTCTTTACGGACAGTCTTTTCCACGCTAAAAAATGCATGGAGAAATTAACGCCACCGATAATTAAAAAGATCACCGCTACCCAATCAATCGTTCTTGTTGACCAGTACGCAAAGCTTGCATCGTGGCTTGAGTAACCACCCAAGGAGACGGTAGTAAACGTGTGCATGATCGCGTCATCCCAATCCATCCCCGCAAAGTGATAACAGACGGCACAGGCAACTGAAATTGCGATATAGATGTTATAGAAAGCCTTAGCTGTATCGGCAATTCTCGGCGTTAATCTACCTTCTTTCATTGGTCCGGAGGTTTCCGCCCTAAACATCTGAGCACCACCAACACCCAACAACGGTAAGACGGCCACGGCCATAACGAGAATTCCTATGCCTCCCATCCAGGCAAGGAAACATCTCCAAAAGTTGATACTAAGGGGCAAGTCATCAAGGCCATTAAGAATCGTCGCACATGTTGTCGTTAGCCCGGAGACCGATTCAAAAACGGCATGAGAAAAACTTAGACCCTCTATGTTCAAATACAGCGGCACTGATCCGGCGAGCGAAAGCAAAATCCACGCCATCGTCACCAGGAGGAAACCATCTCGAGGGATCAGTTCTCGTCTGAAGCGCTGCGTAGAAAGCCAAAAGATCAACCCGGTACAAAAAGTAATTGCAAACGAAAGCGCAAAACCGAGGACCGCACCATCTTCCTTAACCCAAGAAAGCACCAATGGAACCAACATCGAAAGGGAAAAACCAATCAATATTGGTCCCAAGACATTTAAAACCGGTAGGAAAATGATTCGCGCCTGATTGAACATCGTGAACTCTTAGAAAAATCCTACGGATGGAGCAAAAAGCCTTTCCACCTCTGGAATTTGTCTTTTGTCCGCTACGAAAACGATCACTTGGTCACCATCCTGGATGACGAAATCATTAGAGGACATGAAAACATCCAACTGACCATTGACTTCACGGATTATGCAACCGAGGGTTGCATTGCTTGGCATTCGAATATCCTGAAGCTTTTTGCCGATAACTTTTGAACTTTTTTCTGTACCGTGGGCAACTATTTCCAAAATTTCTGCCCCTCCCCTTCTCAAAGAGTGAGCTGAAAGCACGTCCCCTTGCCTAATGTGCCTGAGAAGATCCGAAAGCGTAGCCTCTGTGGGAGAAAATGCGATATCTATGTCTGTTCCTTCCACCAAATCCAAATAATTCGGACGATTAATCAAAGCAATCGCCCGGTGGGCTCCTAACCGTTTTGCCAGTAAGCAACTCATAATGTTGTCTTCATCGTCGGCGCCTACCGCTATGAAGAGGTCCGTATTGGCGATCCCTTCGTTCACAAAGAGAGATTGGTCGTTCATTTCTCCATGCAACACCAAAACGGAACTAGAAAGGTTTTGAGAAAGCAATTGGCATTTTTCCAAGTCTTCTTCAATGATTTTGACATTGTATGAGTTGCCTTTTTCCGTCTCAATTTCATCGAGGGCCTTGGCAAGTTGGAGTCCTAAACTGCCTCCGCCAACAATCATCACTCTGTCACTTTTTCTGAGTTTTACCCTGAACTCCTGAACCACTATCTTGGCACTCTCTTTGGTCGTCAAAAAGAACACCTCGTCGCCTGACTCAACAATCGTGCTGCCTTTGATGTTATTTACCCTGAACTTTGCATGGTAGATGGAAACGATGTGGACCTTGGTCTCTGGTAGAAGATCGTGAATGTAGCTGACCGGCTTGCCCGACATGCGCGAGCCGTTCACCACCTTGACTGCTATCAAAACAACCTTGCCATCACAAAACTCAATAACCTGGAGAGCCTCTGGAAAGGTGATCAGTTGAACGATATAGTTTGTAATGGCTTCCTCCGGCCAAATGACAGAGGTTGCCTTAAAACCTTGGGAGGACAATAGCGCCGGATATTCCCTTAATTCGTCGTTTCTAACTCGCGCAATTCTTGACGGAATATTAAAGAGTTGTTCCGCAATCAATGTCGCACAAAGATTTGTCTCATCTTTGGCCGTCACGGCGATGATCATATCCGCGTCTGCCGCTCCTGCCTCAGATAAGACAGAAGGTGAAGTTGCATCCCCAACTATCCCTTGAAGATCGTACAAACTCTGGATCTCGTTTATTCTGGCCTTATCGGTGTCAACAATGGTTATATCGTTAGATTCTGATACCAAACTACCGGCGACCGATGATCCGACTCTCCCTGCTCCTACAATAAGAATGCGCATGGCCTTTTTCCTGTTCTACTGGCTGCCAGTTACTCTTCGGGGAAAATTTCGTCTTTGGCCTTCCCTCCTTTGCCGATCTCAAGACCTAAGTTCTTAAGTTTTCTGTATAGATGTGTTCGCTCCAACCCTGCATGGAACGCCACGCGGGTCATGCTGTACTTTTCTCGTACCAAGAGCCTTTTGAAGTACTTCCTCTCGAACTGGTCTCTGGCGTCTCTTAGGGGTGCGTCAAAATTGACGTCTTCAAAGAAATTTTCTCCCGAGTCATCTGTGGACGGCGCATTAAATGTTCTAGGCGCTCCTGCCGCCAGAGGCGCCGTATGCCCATGCTGGAAGTCTGTTGCGCCATTGACAGTTCCCCTTCGCATCGGATTCAATTGCTTTTCACCGATTTTGGGCTCTGAAGAGGCCGCTTCTAACGCTGCCTTTACCGACTCCAACAGCCTTTTCACTGAAAATGGTTTCTCCAAGCAAGCAACGGCACCTATCTTTGCCGCTTCAACAGCGATGTCCAAAGTGGCGTGACCGCTCATCGTGATTACTGGAATTGAAAATGATCCTGTCGCGGTCCATTCCTTGAGCAAGGAAATACCATCGGTATCCGGCATCCAAATGTCCAAAAGGACTAAATCTGGTTTCTTTTTTATGAGCTCCCGTGCGGCGGCAGCATCTTTAGCCAACAGCACACCATAACCTTCATCCGAGAGGGTTTCATTTAGAATCTCTCTAATACCAATCTCGTCATCAACAACCAAAATATCTGACATCTTATCATTAGGCCCTAAAGCGACATGATTAGACAATTCTACATAAATAACAATGCAATTCGGGCCCTTTGGAAGATCAGGCAAGACGGCTAAATAGGATAATAATCCTCGCCCCCGTTACCTGTCCCTGTTCATTCGAGATATTGTCCACATAAACTTCCGCGCCGTGTTCAACCACTATTTTCTTAATCATTGCCAGCCCGAGGCCGGTGCCTTGCGATTTGGTGGTTACGTACGGTTCAAAAGCGTGTTCCAATGTTTGGGGAGAAAATCCTGGTCCATTATCTGAGACCTCTAGTCGCACTCTTGCAGCTCTAGTCTTTTTGATGTTCTTCTCAGTAGACACTTTTAGCTTGACGAGAAGCTCGTCCTTGGAAGTTGACGCTTCCATAGCATTTGACAAAAGGTTATGCAAAACCTGGCGAAGCTGATTAGGATCGGCCAATATGTCGGGTACCTTCTCATCCAAATTCAATTCCAGGTGAACTCCTCCTGCTTGATACAGTTTTGCGACCTCTTGAATAAATTCCGAAAGATTTAATTTTTGGTACTTTGGAGTTCCTATCTTTGCATAGAGTCTGAAATCGTCAACCATTTGCTTCATTGCCGTCACTTGATTGACTATGGTGTGGGTTGCTCTGACAAGAATCTCGTGTTCTTTTCCTTCCACCTTTCCATCTAATTTCATCTCAAGCCGCTCGGCAGCCAATTGGATTGGTGTTAACGGATTTTTGATCTCGTGAGCAAGCCTCCGTGCCACTTCTCCCCATGCCTCGATACGCTGGGCAGACGACATGGCTGTAATATCATCGAACACCAACAAGAAGCCTTCTTCTTCAGTAAGCGGAAGCTCCGTTCCTCGGAGGAAAATAATGACCCTCTGATGAGATTTATCAGGAGCCGAGTATTCGACTTGGATGGCAAAGTCATCGGCATCGGCACTCCTATTCTCGAGTTTTTCTTTGATGTCAGGAACAAAATCGGGGAGAACCTTCTCGAGAAAGTCCCCATAGACCTTGGAAACATCAAAACCAAGAATTTTTGATGCACTTTCATTGGCCAAAATAATTTCGAGACTTTTATTAAGAACGATAACTCCTGAGGACATTCTCGCAAGAATGCTCTCCAAGAAATTCTTTGCCTGGCTAAGCTCTTCTCCTCTTTTCTCCAATGCCAAACGAGTCTGCGACAGCTGGGTCGTCATCGTGTTAAAGGAATGCGTTAACTCTTGGACTTCGTCTTTCGTTTTTGGCTCGGGGATTTTTTCATAATGTCCCTCGCCAACACGCCTTGTTGCGTCCATCAAAGACATCAATGGATAACTGATCCTGTTCGCAATAAAAATGGAGAAGGCAATTGAGCCCAGCATTGCTAACAGCAAAACTAGCGTGAGAGAGAGCAAGTAGATGTTCCTCAGCCCCGACCGAGCAAAAACCATCTCCTGATAGTCCCGATAACCGTTCATCAGAGATTCAGCATTCCTGGCTAATGAAGGGGGAATGTTGTCGACCACCTGCAAAAAAATTGTTTCGGTATTTTTAATCGCACCTGCCACTAATCCGCTTTCCAAGGGAGTTTCTGATTCCGAGCTTTCCAAGGGAAATTTCATGTTCATGATATTCTCTGAGCTTGGAATCGGCATGATCACTTGCGCTCTCATCGCACCCTGATTATTGTCATCAATTTGCTCCCAATACCCTTGTGTCCTCGCACTTTGGAGAATTCGATTCTGCGGAACCGTTGGAACCAACTTGTTAAAAGAGGAACCACTAACGCCTAGAACGTTTCCGGAAGAGCTGATCAAAACTGCCTCTTGGAACTTTTCCTTTTCCAGTTGGCTGTCGAGTACGGAAACCCAATTGGCGGGAGGCGTTTCAGAAATTTCGATGGCAACTCTCTTTGCTCGTTCCCTCAAATTCGCTTGGAATGATTCAAGCACTTCTCTTCCGAGGGTGAGCCCTGAATCTAGTGCCCTTTCCACTTTTACATCAAACCAGGAATCAACTGACTTGTATAAAAACTGCACTGAAACGGCAAAGATAAGCGCGCCCGGGATGACTCCCGTAACCACCAGTGCCAGTGCAAATTTGGAAAGGATTTTTGTCCCGTATTTCTTTTTTTGTGCGTTCTTGTAGATCCTGAATAGCAAGACGCAAACCAATCCCAAAAACGACAAAACAAATAACGAATTGGTCCACAGAAGGATCGTGTAATACTTCTCAAACAGGCCAGAGTTTTGGCTGGCCAAAACCAACATAAATAAAAGTAGGCAACAGAGCCCTACCAAAATCACCAATGCCAATCGGTAGAGCCTAGACAAATCAGTTCTCCTCCGCGCCTATTGGAACATCAAACCAACCCGTGTCTAAATTCCAGTCATCATCTTTTTTTAACGTAACCTGGAAAGGTTTAGGTAATCTTGAAGTATCCAAGAAGAATCTTGCTCTAGCCTCATAATCCTCGCCATCGATCTTTCGATAATTTGAGACTTTAAGGTTACTGATAACTCTCAGAAGGTAAATTGCTTGTTCGAGCGTTTCGAAGCTTTGGTTCATGTTTCCGATGCTGACTCGATACTGTCGAGTTAACGGGTTAAAACTCAACCGGATCCTTTCTTTGGCATCGGCAATCTTCTTGTCTACCCAATACCAGCGTTTTTTTTCAATTTCGACTTCAATAATAAAAGTAAGCGCTATTCCCCTACGCAGGACGTTGAAAACTTCATTTGATAGGTCCAACTCGAAACTACCCTTGAAAAAGACTCCTCCCCTCGGACCTTTAATGGAAAATATTTCCGACTCTAACGGCGCTATTTGATCGGCAGCCGCGCCTTCCGCTGCGCACAGCAATGCGCTCAGCGAAAACAGGATTATTGCTATTTTCCTAATAAACCTCATCAAAACTTCTCAATTAAGGCATAAAAGAATCCATCGTGAGTCCCAGGCCATGAAGCGCCATCTCTTTCTTCTTGTGATGGTCTAAGTCTCAATAACGTTTCTCCACTTCCTCCCAAGGGCATCAGTTTAACGCCAACTGATGTTTTCATAAATCTTTGGATTTGCCTTGGCCCTTCCTCGTCAAACACTGAACATACCGAATAAAGCATTTTGCCGCCTCTGGCAAGTAACGGCCAAAGTTTCATCAACAGATACTGTTGCGTTTTTGCCAACGCCTCGATATCTTCCGGCCTCCTAAGCCAAGGAATATCCGGATGTCTTCTAACGATACCCGATGCTGTGCAGGGAGCATCAAGCAAAATCCTATCGAATGGTTGTCCATCCCACCATTGCTCGGGTTTTCCGGCATCGGCCACTTTTATGCTCGCCTGAAAACCCAACCGGTCGAGGTTTTCCTGAATTCGGATTGCTCTCTTAGGGTCCACTTCCAAAGCCAAAACATTTGCTTCTGCCAACTCGAGGATATGAGCGGTCTTCCCGCCGGGCGCGGCACAGGCATCCAAAACGCTCATTCCATCTTTTACATCTAAAAACCTAGCTGCCAACTGACTGCCTGCGTCTTGAACAGAAATCCAACCTTCCAAAAATCCTGGCACTTGATCAACGGGTAGCGGTTTTTCCAGTATTAATCCGTCTAACCCGATGCATTGAGCATTTATCCTTTGCCGCAGAAATTCTTCCTGTATTTCTGCCGGTGAACCTTTCCTTCGGTTAACTCTAAGAACCATCGGCGGTTGACGTTTTTGGAGAAAGAAAATTTTTTCCGACTCTTTACCAAAAACCGCCTTATATCTGTTTATCCACCACCGTGGAGCATTGTACTTAACGACTTCGTCGGAACCTGCCTCCTGCAAGAGTTGCTCTTTTTCTCTCAAAAAACGACGAAGAATCGCATTGATGAAATTTGCGGAATTTTTGGTAGTGGGTGTCTCCTTCACTAGTTGAACAGCCTGATTAACCACCGTATACGCGTTTTCTTTGGGATTGTTTAATAAACCAATCGAAATTTCTAGGACGGACCTTGTTGGCTCGGTCGGCGCTCTTGATACCAGCTTTTTAACAACCCAGTCAATCAAAGCTTTCTTTCTCATTGAGAAAAAAACGATGCTCTGGATTGCCGCTCTTTCTTTGCCAGTGGCGTAATTGTTCTGAGAGATCGCTTTTTCAATGGAGTTTCCCTCTTTAAAACTCCTCCACGCCTCTGCGGCCAACTTTATCAGGAAACCTAGTGAGTCTCGTTTCATTGAAGCTGTTGTCCTCTCTCAATAGGATGCCCAAGGAGAAATTCTTTAATCGCCAACCGCCTACCACCCGGCTTTTGTAATTCAGTAACCTTTAGAACGCTCGATTGCCCACAAGCAATGTACAAGCCTGAAGCGTCCGCAGTCAAAATCGTTCCCGGTTTTTCCTGAGTCTGTACTTCGCATTCTTGCGCCATCCAAATTTTCAGACTCTCTTCTTCATAAACCGCAACACAACCCGGCACAGGGTTAAACGCCTTGATCTTGTTGGCAATGGTTTTCGCCGAAGCGGTCCAATCTATTTTTGTTTCCTCTTTTGTTATTTTTTTTGCATAAGTACCGTCTGCCGGTTGATTCTGAGGAGGAAAATCCTCCGGATTTTTCAGATACTCAATTAGCATCCGTGCGCCAAGACGGGCCAGTTTTTGAGTTAGTTCACCTGCTGTATCACTTGGTTCAATCGGCAATTCCTTTTTAAATAGCATTGGACCAGTGTCCAAGCCGGCATCCATTTGCATAAGCGTGATACCCGTTTTGCTATCTCCCGCTTCTATTGCTCGGGCAATTGGTGCAGCTCCGCGCCATCTAGGAAGCAAACTCCCGTGAATATTTATTGCCTTCAACGAGGGATATTTGTCATGAAGAATTCCTTTCGGAATTTCCAAAAATTCTTCCGGAAGAATCAAGCCGTACGCGGCCACCACAAATAAATCAATTTGCAAGGAACGCAGTCTTTCGTACAATTTTTCAACTGCCTCGCCGCCTTTGCTCTTCCTCAAGGTCAACGGGGTTTCCACCGGAATTCCATGCCTTAAAGCAATCTCTTTTACTTCACTACTCTTAAGTTTTCTTCCTCTTCCTGCTGGACGATCAGGTTGGCTTAAAACCATAGCTACATCAAAATGTTCTTTGATCAAGCTCTCGAGAGCCTCTGCGGCAAAAAAAGGTGTTCCGGCAAAAAGAATCCTCATTATGACCTCGTAAAAACTGTAAAGGATCGAACTAAGTGAGTAGTATGTTACATAAATATCATTTTTTTGACATTGACGAGCTTTTTTGAAAATGCCGATCGCCAAACTAAAACATATAAATCTTTATTACGAGTCCTATGGCGACACGAGCTTGCCTGCCGTTTTACTCGTGATGGGTTTGGGAACGCCATCAGCCGTTTGGCCTCAGTCTTTTATCTCGATGTTAATCGAGAAAGGTCTAAGAGTCATCACGGTTGATAACCGAGATTCCGGATTTTCAGATAAGTTCAAGAAAGCCGTCATTCCCTACTCTGTGCCGATGGCTATTGGCAGAGCTCTGCTAAGGCTTCCTGTCGCGGCCCCCTATAAGCTTGAAGACATGGCTTTAGACATTGACGAGCTGTTAGGGTATTTGTCCCTCAAAAGAATTCATGTGGTCGGTGCTTCATTGGGTGGAATGATTGCTCAAGTATTGGCAACGATACGCCCCTCTAAAGTGCAGTCCTTAACATCTATCATGTCCGCCTCCGGCAATCCTAGGACTGGCTTTGGAAAAGTCAAAGCCATCTATACCTTACTCATGCAACCGAACGGAGACATTCATTCCGTTGAAAATCGCGCCCAACACTACTACAGAATCTTTTCCATCCTGAAAAGTCCCGACTACCAATATCCTGAGGACGTCGCAAAGAAAATGCTTTCCTCGATTGCGCAGTACGAGTTTGACGCAAAAGCCTCCGAGCGACAGCTTTTAGCTATTCTTGCCAGCGGAGATCGATCCTCTCAATTAAGTCGCCTGAAAACTCCAACCCTGGTTATACATGGAAAGGATGATCCTCTGCTTCCCCTTGCGGCAGGGAAGGAGGTTGCGGAATTAATCCCAAATGCAAAATTGGAAGTGTTACCGAAGATGGGACACGACTTCCCTCCGATTCATTTCGAAACTATAGCCTCCTTAATCGCGTCTCATGTTTGGCAGGTAGAAGCTTAGTTATTAACTAGGATTTGTAGCCGCTTTCTCTTCTTTGGCCTTTTCAAGTCTTTGTTTTTTGATTTTGTGGAGAATGCGAGTTTTTTTCAGCTGGCTGAGGTGGTCGACAAAAACTTTTCCTTCTAAATGATCCATCTCGTGTTGCACACACACCGCCAAAAGACCATCACAATCAATTTCAAAGCTTTTTCCTTCCAAGTTTTGTGCCCTAATTTTTACCTGAGAAGCCCTTTCAACCTTGTCGAATATCCCCGGCAGTGAGAGGCAGCCCTCTTCGCACACCTTGGTCTCTTCGCTTTTTTCTATAACTTCCGGGTTGACAAGAACCAAGAGTTCGTTTTTTTCCTCCGAGACATCTATCACGATTAGCCTGATGTGTCGATCTATTTGAGTTGCTGCCAAACCGACTCCCGGGGCTTTATACATTGTTTCAGCCATATCGGCTGCCAGCTGCTTTAACTCATCGTTGAATTCAGTAACAACCGCTGCTTTTTTGGTCAGTCTTAAATCCGGATACTTTAAAATCGGTAACAACGACACGACATGCACTCCCAGTTTTTATCCTCAAATTAAGCGAATTGTACAGATTGACAAGCTCTTGAGTCACTGATTTCTCGCTCACAAAAACACAAAATCTCAAAAAGTGCTAACTTAAAAAAAAGATTTTGGGAAAAATCATGGGAAAAACCTTAGTTATTGCAGAAAAACCGTCCGTGGCTACCGATATCGCCAAAGTCCTTGGCGGAATGAAAAAAGTTGGTGATCATTACGAAGGAGAACACTATATCGTTGCTTCAGCGGTTGGTCATCTTCTCGAAATTAAAGCCCCTGATGCTTACGAAGTAAAAAGAGGAAAGTGGAGCTTTGCACACTTGCCCGTGATTCCTCCGCATTTCGACCTCCTTCCTATTAAAAAATCAGAAGCAAAACTCAAGAGTCTTTCCAAATTAATCAAAAGCAAAGAAGTCGATTCTCTAATCAATGCCTGCGATGCCGGCAGAGAAGGAGAGTTGATCTTCAGGTACATTGTTGAAGCAGTTAAATCAAAGAAACCCATACAACGTCTTTGGCTGCAATCAATGACCAAGTCTTCAATCCAAGAAGCTTTTAAGCATTTAAGAAGTGATTCTGAAATGCAGAACTTGGCGGCCGCCGCCAAAAGTCGTTCTGAGGCCGATTGGCTTGTCGGAATCAATGGCACTCGTGCCATGACCGCTTTTAATAGTAAAGACGGTGGCTTTTTCCTAACCACCGTGGGTAGAGTCCAAACCCCGACTCTTGCTCTGGTAGTCAAACGAGAGGAGGCGATTCGACAATTTAAACCTAGAAATTACTGGGAAGTCCATGCGGATTTCAAGGTCCAAAGGGGTGTTTACTCCGGAAAATATTTCGATCCCAGTTTTAAGAAATCCGATGACCCGGACCTTCGACAGGAAAGGATATGGTCGGAAGAGCAGGCTCGTGAGATTGCTTCTGCGTGTGTTAATCAAAGCGGTACCTTTACTGAGACTTCCAAACCTTCTACAAACGTCTGCCCTCTTTTGTTCGATTTGACTTCTTTGCAAAGAGAAGCCAATAGTCGTTTCGGTTTTTCCGCAAAAACAACTCTCTCTTTAGCCCAGGCACTCTACGAAAAGCATAAGCTCCTTACTTATCCGAGAACCGATTCGAGAGCCTTACCTGAGGACTACATACCGACAGTTAAAGAAACTTTAGAACAGCTTGATAGTCCTTTTGCAAAAGAAGTTTTGAAAAATCATTGGGTAAAACCTAATAAGCGGATATTTAACAATGCAAAGATTAGCGATCACTTTGCGATTATCCCTACGATTCAAAAACCGACGCATAAGCTTTCTGAAGCAGAACAAAAGATTTACGACCTTGTTTGTAGACGTTTTATCGCAAATTTCTTCCCTGTCGCAGAGTACAAAAACACAGTTCGAACTACCGTTATAGGGAAATATTCCTTTATTTCCGAAGGGAAAGTTCTTGTTGTTCCCGGTTGGCTTGCTGTCTATGGCAAAACAGCCGAAAGTGGTGAAACCTCCTTGGTTGAAGTCACAAAAGACGAAACTCCTCTCGCCGTCAAAGTTTCCCCCGTAGCCTGCGCGACAAAACCTCCTGCTCGGTATACTGAAGCGACTTTGCTGAGCGCCATGGAAAGCGCTGGAAAAGACATTGAAGAAAGCGAATTAAGAGAAGCCATTTCTGAGAAGGGTATTGGTACTCCAGCCACTAGGGCTGCAATTATTGAGGGATTGATCCTTCAGGGTTATATGATCCGCGAAGGCAAAGACCTCACCCCGACGGCAAAAGCATTCCAGCTTCTGTCGCTACTAAAAGGCTTAAGAATAGAAACCCTATCGGAGGCTGAATTAACCGGAGAATGGGAATACAAACTTGCTCAAATAGAAAAAGGTCAGCTCTCTCGCGAAAAGTTCATGAGCGAAATCGGAAAGCTAACCACAGAAATTGTCGATAGAGCAAAATCCTATGAAGCCGATACCGTTCCTTTAGCAAATCCCTCGATCCTGAAAGCTCCTTGTCCGAAATGTGGTGGCAGGGTTATAGAAAACTATAAGCGTTATGCTTGCGAAGATTGTGATTTCAGCATCACGAAACATCCCGGTGGTCGGACATTTGAACCCAAAGAAGTCGATGAACTCATTTTGAAAGGTCAGTTCGGACCCGTTGATGGCTTCATCAGCAAGTTGGGCCGTCCTTTTACCGCCCTGCTTAGACTGTCTGGGGCTCCTGATTACAAACTCGATTTTGATTTTGGTAACGAACAGAAGAAGCAAGTCGAAAATCTCGATGATTTAAAGAAAGAACCTCCTGTCGGTAAATGTCCCGCCTGTGGTGGGAATGTCTACGAGAGTGAGTCGAGCTATGTTTGTGAAAATACCCTCAAAAAAGATAAGCCCTGCACCTTTAGAAGCTCTAAGATCATTCTTCAGCAGCCAATTTCCCGGGAGCAGATGGCAAAACTCCTTTCAACAGGATCCACAGACCTTCTCGATGGTTTCGTCTCTAAAAAAACTAACCGAAATTTCTCTGCTTACTTAGTTAAAGACGCAAAGGGAAAAATCGGGTTCAAATTCGAGGAAAGAGCTCCCCGGGCTAAACGTTCAACTGCAACTAAAAGAACAAAAAAGACTGCCTAACCAACTAGCTAGATGGATATAGCAATCAAGTTTCATAACTCGGGAGTTTGGGACCAACATATCTAGCGGTTTGAGAAAACGAAAAACGTCATTAGCGATAGTTAACGCCTGGTACAAGCTGCGGCACTCCAAATGAGCAGAAAACTTCCAGGGTAGAGTTAAATGATGGATTACCAGTCTTGCTGAGAAACTGGTAAAGCCGCTCCTTGGCTAGTCCCCTCTTTCTCGAAACACCAGTCATGCCTCTGATTAGTGCCCCGCAATATCCAGCTTCTACGAGAATTTTTCTCCTTCAGGCAGCAGAATGATGGTCTCTGTACCTCTCTGATAAAAAATAACTTCCCACATTATTTTCTTTATCTTAAGCAAGAAAAATTTTCACAACCCAAAAAATATTCGAGGAATTAATTCGCAGGAGTTTGGGTTTTTAATCGTCTCTTGTCGTTCTGGTTAGTTGTCTCCGTTCTCTTTTTCTTTCCGTTTGATCTTTGTAATTAAGATCTTATCAACACGGTTTTGTTCCATATCAATGACTTCAAACCGATAGCCGTCATATTCAACGCGATCTGTAAGTTTTGGAATCTTTCTGAGCATATACATCATAAAACCAGCCACGGTTTCATAAGTTTCATCCTCGGGTAAATTCCCAAAATCAAAAACTCTTTCAACATCGTCTATCGGTGTTGCGCCATCGACCAGCCAAGAGCCGTCATCTCTTTGGACAATTTGGGCGTCGTCTGGCGTCAAAACAAACTCTCCCATGACTGTGCTCATGATGTCATTAAGAGTAATAATTCCCACGGTTAGCGCATACTCATTAACCACAAAGGCAAAGTCTGCTCTTTGGCTTTTAAAAAGAGATAAAACCTCTGTAAGAGTCAAAGAATCAGGAACTGCTGGCAAAGGAGAAATGAAATTCTCATCCTTTAGCGAAAAAGACTTTCCCTTGATAACCTTCTTAAGTAAGTCCTTGGAATCAACATAACCCACCACGTGATCTATGTCACGGTCACAAACGAGAAATTTGTTGTGCGGGCTTTGAGCGATTTTCCGGGCAATGCTTTCATAGCTTTCGTTTAGCGTGAAATAGACAACATAATCACGCGTTGTCATCGCACTGGGAACCAACCGACTTTCCAAATCCATCACGTTTTCAATCGCCGCCTGCTCATTTGGCGCTAACAACCCCGCAGCCGCGCCTGCATCTACCGTAGCGACAATATCCTCACTGGTAATCTTGTCTTTGTTCTGCGTTGGTAACCCAAATAGTCTCATAATCGCATTGGAGATAACCGTCAGAAACCACACTAGCGGTTTCAAAACGGTAATCAGAACCAACATAGACCGAATTAACTTGACCGATATCTCCTCCGGTTTGTTTAGACCAATTCTTTTGGGGATCAAATCGGCAAAGATCACAAAAAGCATTGTCACTAGGACAAACGAACAGATAAAAGAGACCGTTTCCAAAAATTCTTCCGGAACCACCCATTTGAGGATGTCAGAAAAAACGTCCGTGAAGGCAGATTCTCCTACTATGCCTCCCAAGATGGCCACCGCATTTATTCCGATCTGAATAACAGAAAAGAAAGGACCTGGTTTTTCTTGCAAATTAAGCACTAAATGAGCAGAACTGTTTCCTGCTTCCGCCATTTGAGTTAGTCTCACTTTCCTTGATCCGGCTAGAGAAATCTCAGCGATGGCAAAATAAGCGGCTGCCAAAATCAAGAAAAAAATCAAAATACATTTTGTTGTTAAATCCACGATATAGCTTCCTTTCCCTCAAGGTTAGCAAAACAAAAAGAATTTTGCCTTAACAAAGGGGTTATCCCGTATGTTGACTACTGGCAAAAATAAGCCGGCTTCCGCCGGCGCAATAGTCTTTTAACAACTAGAGGTAAGGATTCAAACTTAAAATTTTTGTCCGATGAAGTTCATTTCTGAGTTCTTCGGCTTCCAACATGTAATGAATCAATAATGCCAAGGCGCTGCTATCTAGCTCAAACGTCTTTTGTAAGCGGTTCGCTTTCCTAAAAACAAGTGCGCACCGGGAGATATCTACTCCTTCTTCCTCTATGTCGTTTAAAACACCTAACTCAACCAACTCATCAAATATCTCTGTTGGTAACCCGCTCATCTCTCTTAGTTCTTCAGGAGCCAGTGTCGCCTGAATCTCCGTATAAATCGTTTGACTCATGGTCCTCTCCTCCTCTAACTCGTTTCTCTAGGATTAAACTTCGAAACCTCTGACAGCTTCCTGTAAAGCTCCTTCTCCTCATCAGAGGGGTTGGTAGGTACCTCTATGGAAACCAAGAGATACATATCTCCTGGGGAGCCTTTTTTGTTGGGGAATCCCTTCCCGGGAATACGGATTCTTTTTCCTGCGTTCGTCCCGGCAGGAACTTTCACAGATATTCTTTTGCCAGACAGCATTGGAACCACCACCTCAGCTCCTAGGACGGCTTCATAATCGGTCAAAGGCAATGAAACATACACATCGCGACCTTCAACCTTAAAGCGGCCTCCCTCGATGATATTGACCGTTATATAAAGATTGCCGTTCGGACCTCCATTGTGACCTATTCCTCCTTTGCCGACCAGCCTCATCCTCTGCCCACTGATCGTGCCCGCAGGAATCTTTACTTCCAATTTTTTGCTGACGTTCCTTATCCGACCACTGGAATCCTGCTCGGGCTCGCGTAACGACAACCCGACCGCAGTGCCGTTAAAAGCTTGCTCAGGGGTTATATCCACGGTGGCCTCGATATCTTCTCCCGCCCGTTTTCTAGAGGCTCCTCTGCCCATATGCGCGAAGAGGTCCGCGAAATCAAAACCGCCGCCTCCGAAATCAAACCCTTCAAAGCCGCCGGAACCTGCGGAGAAGCCTCCCCAACCGGGTGGCGGTTCAAAATTGCTCCCCTCCGCTCTTTGACCCAACTGATCATAAGCCGCCTTTTTTTCAGGATCTGACAGCGTCTGATAGGCCTCATTGACGTCTTTGAATTTTGTCTCCGCATCTTTCTCTTTTGAAATATCCGGATGATACTTGTGGGCCAACTTACGGAACGCTTTCTTAATCTCCGCCTCGCTTGCGCCACGCTCGAGTCCCAAGATTTTGTAATAATCTTTGTATTCCATAACCTTTCCTTTAATCTTTTGTCTAGTCTGAGCCTTTCAATCTTACTACTGGCGTTTCCCTACTAAAAATGGGTAATTTGCCCAAAGTTTTTCTTATACCGTTTCACGTTTATTGATTTTCCTTCCCTAAATCCAAACTTTCAATAGTCTCTGTGGTAAAAAGAGGAAAACGTCTATAGGAGACCTCTCATGAAATCTAGTCTGTTTTTTACTTTCGTACTTTCCACTTCCGCTGTCCTCTGTGCCACCTCAGCCAACGCAGGTTCCGTGTTGGATAAAGTTAAAACCGACGGCGTCGTTGTCTGTGGTGTTAATACGGCGGCCCCCGGTTTTTCAAATGCAGATAGCCAGGGCAAATGGACCGGGCTTGATGTCGATTATTGCAGAGCACTGGCCGCTGCCGTATTGGGCGATGCTTCCAAGGTAAAGTTTGTTCCACTGAATTCCCCTCAGCGTTTTTCCGCTTTACAAGCAGGAGAAGTTGACGTTCTAGCTAGAAACACGACTTGGAATTTGACTCGTGATGCCTCTTTGGGTGCTGTCTTTGTTGGCACAAACTATTACGATGGCCAGGGATTCATGGTCCCTAAAAAACTGGGGGTGAAATCTGCTAAGCAACTTAATGGAGCAACCATCTGCGTTCAGTCTGGAACTTCCAGTGAACCCAGTGTCGCCGATTATTTCAAATCCAACGGAATGAAATATAAGGCCGTTATTTTTGACACTACTGAAGCCACCCAAGGAGCATTTCTCTCGGGACGTTGTCAGGCCTACACGACCGACATGAGCGACCTAGCCGGAGCGCGCACAAAGGCTAGCAATCCTGAAGATTTTGTAATTCTTCCTGAAGTCATTTCCAAAGAGCCGCTTGGCCCTTCAGTTAGGCGCGGCGACAATGAATGGTTCCAAATAGCTCGTTGGGTCCTCAATGCCATGATTGAAGCCGAGGAAAAGGGTATCACTCAGGCAAACGTTGATGAACTCAAAAAGACTTCCACTGATCCAAACATTAAACGTATCGTTGGCAGTGGAGAAGATATGGGCAAGTTGCTTGGTCTGGATAAAGATTGGTCCTATAGAATTATCAAACAGGTAGGCAATTACGGCGAAAGTTTTGAGAGAAATCTCGGACCGAAGACTCCGTTGGCCCTTCCAAGAGGAATCAACAATCAGTGGACAAAGGGCGGTATTCTTTACGCTCAACCCATCCGCTAATTTAGTGTAAAGGGCTGGCTCGAAAATAAGAGCCAGTCCTAGTTTGATGGCAATTACAAGTAGAACAATGATGAAAGCCCACGGTGACGATGCTTGGAGAAGGAGAGAACATCACCGCAAAATAAAGGAAGGTCTTTGGCAAGGGTTTCTCTTGCTTGGTTTGTCTATTATTTTTGGCTGCTTTGTTTTCAATATCGTCAACAACTTGAACGCCCGGAATATCCACTCGGGGTTTTCTTTTCTTTTTGAACAATCAGGTTTTGAAATAGGCGAATCTTTGATTTCTTTTGATTTGACCCAAGCTTATTTCAAAGCCTTTCTTGTTGGCCTACTAAACACAATAAAGGTTTCGGTAATCTCAATCATCACCGCGACTTTGCTCGGGATACTCATTGGTTTAATGAGACTTTCTCACCATCCTCTGTTGCGTTTTCTCGGTACTCTCCACGTGGAGTTTTACCGTAATATCCCGCTGTTGGTTCAGCTCTTATTAATCTATCTCATCATCACCGAACTTCTTCCCGATTCTATGGAAGCCCTGCATATGGGTAGCTGGGCTCTCCTATCGAAAGCCGGACTTCAATTTGCAACTCCGGAGGAGAATCTATACGCGGTTTTAGCTTCGTCTCTTTCAGTGGTGATTTCTTTCTTGATTTTCCGTCGACGCTTTCTGAAGCTATACACCTCCCTTATTTCCAGTGTTTTTGCTTTGGCTATCTCCCTTTTCGTTGGGTTTTGTGTTTGGGTGTTGTTTGGCACTGTCTTCGGTTGGTCCAAACCCCATTTAGAAGGCTTCGCTATTGAAGGTGGTGCTTCCCTATCCCCTGAGTTCTTAGCTCTTTGGTTAGGTCTTACCTTCTTTACCTCGGCTTCAATCGCGGAGATTATTCGCGCCGGTGTTTTGGCTGTTCCTGAAGGACAATGGCATTCAGCCTCGGCTTTGGGTATGACATCAATCGAGGCGATTAGCTACGTAGTCTTTCCTCAAGCGCTTCGTTTGGCAATCCCTCCGCTGGCCAGTCAATACATGAATCTGACAAAAAACTCTTCCTTGGCTGTTGTGGTCGGGTATCCCGACTTGGTCTCCATTGGTAATTCCACGATCAATCTCAATGGGCAAGCTCTTGAAGTAATCGTTATAGTCATGTCCGTCTATTTGTTACTCAACCTGATCACCTCGGTACTGATGAACAAATTAAACGGCTTTGTGCTAAGGGGAATGCGATGACGCTCAGACACGTATCTTCGTCTCCCGCTTCCCTTTGGAGATCATTCTTTTATTCTCCGACAGCTTCTTTGATCACAATAGCCCTGATTCTGCTCGGTGGCGCGGCTGGTTGGTACGCCTGGCGGTGGGGTATTGCAGACGCCATTTTCAGAGCCGACTTTAAAGCCTGCATGGCTAATCAGGACGGTGCTTGTTGGGGCTTTGTAACAGAAAAATGGCGTTTGATCATCTTTGGTCGTTATCCGTATGAGCTACAGTGGAGGCCGGCAATCGCGACCTTTTCCATCTTGGCTATGCTTGTAATTACGGCTTTTCCCCAAACATGGAATAAAACGGGAGCCAAATTACTCTGTTTCTTTTGGGCATTAGCTCTGATCATCTTTTTCGTCCTCATGAAGGGCGGCGTCTTTGGCCTGCAAACTGTTGATTCGGACAGTTGGGGAGGATTGCCTTTGACAATCATCCTGACTCTCTTTGGTATGACATTGTCGGCGCCGATCGGCATTCTGTTAGCCATAGGGCGACGGTCCGATTTATCCATAATTCGCGGCCTTTCCGTCGGCTACATTGAATTAATCCGGGGCGTCCCGTTAATTACCGTCCTCTTCGTGGCAACATTCATTTTTCCTTTGATTCTTCCTCAAAATCTCAGGATTGACGCCTTTTGGAGAATTGTTATTGGCATTGTCTTGTTCCAGGCCGCTTACATGGCCGAAACTGTACGAGGAGGTCTGCAAACCATCCCTAAGGGTCAATTTGAAGTTGCTGACTCTTTGGGCTTAAACAGATTCCAAGTTTATACCTATGTGATTCTGCCTCAAGCTCTTGTAACAATTATTCCCGCCTTTGTTAACAGCCTTCTTTCGACTTTCATGGATACCTCGCTAGTAACCATTGTCTCCATGTACGATTTAACAGGAAGCCTTCGTTTAGCCTTAGGCGATGCAAACTGGAGAGTGTTCTTCCTTGAAGGTTATCTTTTCATTGCAATAATCTATTTTATTTTCAGTTTTATCATGTCCAGGTACAGCATCTGGCTGGAAAAAAGAATTCAGTCCAAGAAAGAAAGACTATGCGCCAACACAAAAGTTAGGGTGAAAAATGTCGAAAAAACTCCTTCTTAAGCACTCGATTTCCCTTTTTTCCCAAGCACCTTCGAAAACTTCAAGCAACCCTTCGGTCGAAAGCCTGTGGACAGCGTTGAAATTCGTTATTTTGAACAGACACGTATATCTTCCCTACATAAATAAAGTCAACACCAAGGAAATATCTGATCATCGGGAGGGCACACGATATACGCTGGAAGTGCTCTTTACTCCTACCGTAACGCTTACTGAATTTGTTGATTTCAGAAATAGCCACGAGGTCATTTTCAATATCCCCGGGTCAGACCAGTACCCATCCTACGAATTCACAATCCGGCTGCACAAATCAGCTGAAAAAAAACCGCTTTTAACGTTTTGCTACTACCAACTAGATGACGACCGCAGCCGTAAGCCTAACGACACTACCACTAATCCTGAAATTCTCGCTTTAACGAGGAATGCATGGAAAGCAAAAGATAAGGACATTGCTGAGGCTGTGGTAAAAACGTTTCTGGAAGATTCTTCCGCTAACTTCAATTGAAAATAAATAAGCCCCGAAGTCTAACGGCTTCGAGGCTGTCTCATGGGAAGGATCAATGATTAGATCTTACCGACCAAATCAATAGATGGCTTCAAGGTCTTTTGACCTGGCTTCCACTTGGCTGGGCAAACCATACCGGGATTGTTTGCAACAAACTGGGCAGCCTGTACTTTACGTAACAGTTCCTTAGCATCGCGTCCAATTCCTTCATCATGAATTTCACAGACCACAATCTTTCCGGATGGATCTATCACGAATGTCCCACGCTGTGCTAATCCTGCTGACTCTACCATCACCCCAAAATTTCTAGTCAAATGTCCCGTTGGGTCACCCAACATTGGGAATTCAACTTTTTTGATGGCCTCTGAAGTATCGTGCCATGCTTTGTGTGTAAAGTGCGTATCTGTAGACACGGAATAAATCTCGCAACCCAGTTTCTGGAATTCGGCATAGTTTTCAGCCAAATCTTCAAGTTCTGTAGGGCAAACAAAAGTGAAATCTGCCGGATAGAAGAAAATAACAGACCATTTCCCTTTGAGGTCCTGATCGGTAATTGTTTTAAATTCAAACTTATCAAAAGCCTCTACGGAGAAAGGCTGGATCTGTGTCCCAATTAAAGACATATCAAATACCTCCTGTTAAAAATTCTGCTAACAATACCCTATTTAAGAGAAAAGCACTGACTTTATCGTCCATATTGGTGAACTACCTCGAAAGAATTCTTTTATTGCCCCGCCCATCATGCTGTTTTATGATTCTCTTATCAACCGAAAGGAGGCCATCATGGCAAATTCTGTCTCTTCCCTTAAACCTCTTCCTGATTCTGTTCTGAATACTTTTGCCCGGTTAAAAGCTTTTGCCCCGGTTCAAGATGCCCTGGCTCAAATCAAACAGGAAGAGCAGCTAACCGTAGACGAACAAGTATCACTCGCTGAAGTAGAGTCTGCCCCGTTTCATGAAGATAAACGTGCCGCTTTTTTTGCGGATAAACTCAAGCAGCTCGGTCTTAAAAATGTCCGAATTGATGCTGAAGGCAATGTAATTGGCATCCACCCCGGATCGGGACAAGGTCCTCGCCTTGTACTAGGTGCGCACCTTGACACTGTTTTTCCGTTGGGTACCGCCATTAAAGTCTCCCGAGAGGGAAACGTTTACCGAGCCCCAGGTATTTCAGATGATGCGAGGGGATTGGCTGTTTTGTTAGAAGTTCTAAGAGTCCTTCAGGACAAAAAAATTAATACCGTAGGTGATCTTTTATTTGTTGGCTCTGTAGGAGAAGAGGGCAATGGGGACTTGCGTGGAACAAAACATCTATTCAATTCAGGAGAAGAACATATTGATGGTTTCATCTCTATTGATGGAGTCAATATTTCTCGCTTGCTTCATGGCTCAACAGGCTCTAGAAGGTATCGAGCTATTTACGAAGGTCCCGGTGGTCATAGTTGGAAAGCTTTTGGGAACCCTAGTGCACTGCATGCGCTAGGACGAGCAATTGCAAAAATATCCGAAGTTCAGGTTCCCAAAGAGCCCAAAACAACCTTCACCGTTGGGACAGCAAAAGGTGGGACAACGGTCAACGCAATCGCCGCCTCAGCCGAAATGGAAATTGATATGCGCTCTATTTCCGACCAAAATTTGCAAAATCTTGTCGACACAATTTTGCCTCTCCTCGAACAAGCAGCCGAAGAAGAAAACCTTCGATGGAATGCGACGGAGCCTGATACTGTCAAACTAAATCTAGTTCCGATAGGGCAGCGCCCGGCCGGAGACCAATCCGATGATTCCCCTGTGCTATTGGCCGCCCGCGGCGCAATGAATGCTCTTGAAATACCGCTCACAAGTTATGATTGTGCCAGCACTGATCAGAATGTCGCCATTAGTCTAGGTATCCCGGCTACGACCCTAGGAGGAGGTGGTACGGAAGGCAATAACCACAATGTCAAAGAGTGGTATGACTCCACCAATTCGTTTCTCGGTCCCCAACTTGCATTTTTAACTGTCCTAGCCCTTCTCGGCGTCGCTGGGGAAACCCAACCCCTCCTGACTAAACGCCCTTGATAATGCCGATAAATTACTTGGCTTTGCTTCTTTGTGAATTATCTTAATTTTTACCCGCCGATTGTATAAACTACAAACGGTGGGTATGACTATGTTTTTCGATAAAACGTGTTTAATAAACAAAAATTAATCTTCTTATGTGTAATGCTGGCAGTTGCCAGCGTTCATTTTTGTGCTGACTCAACGGCCGATGAAGTTAAAGTTAAGACGGTAAACACGGATTCAGCCGATAGCCTGTCTGTTGACGGGACTGTTCCTTTTGTTGACTTAAATAACAAAATCCTATTCCAGTTGATCGCCAGTGAAATTGCCTTACAAAGACAGGAAGCAGGAGCCGCTTACAGAACATACCTTAATCTGGCTGAAGAAACCAAAGACCCTCGCATTGCCAAAAGAGCAGTTGAAATTGCTGTGGCCGCTAACGCCCAAAAAGAATTCCAAAAAGCGTCAGCTGTTTGGCTCAAGTTGGCTCCCGACAATCGGAGAGCCCAAGAAGCGTATATCCAATCTTTTTTAAGCACGGGTGAGTTTGGGAGAATCACAGCTCTTACGAAGAACTATCTTTCCCAATCTAAGGACATCCCTGCGACGATTTCAAAACTGTCTTCTGCGATTCCCCCTGGCAAAAATCCAAAATCAGCGCTTGCCTTTTTTAAAGCGGTTTGTGCGGGCTATGAAAATTTGCCACAAACAAAACTTGGCCTAGCACGGCTAGAAGCTCTCAGTGGCAATTTCAAGGCTGCCAAGAAATACGCCGAGGCAGCTTTTAAAGAAGACAGAAGTGCCGATGCGGCTTTCATCCTCGCAAGTTTGTCAGTTAAAGAGGATCCTCAAAAGGCAAAGGATATTCTTTCTTCTTACCTGAAAGATCACGCCGATCAAAATAAAATCCGTGATGCCTACACGCAGTTGCTTGCTCAAACAAACGATAAGGACGGTCTCGTATCCCTCGCCAAACAATACGCGAATGACCCGAACTACGTCTTATCCTTGGCGCTTATTTTGATACAAACCGGCCACCCCCAAGAAGCACATAACTCGTTGGATAATTTCATCTCTAAATACAAAGATAGGGAAGGTCAGCAGGACAACCTCTCTCGGGCCTATTTACTGCTAAGTGATTTGGCAATCGGTCGGAAAGACTTCTCCGCCGCCCTGCGATATACCCAACAAGTAAAAGGGAATCTTGTTCCAAGCGCCCAGTTACAAACCGCCAACATCTATTCCAGACAAGGAGAAAATGAAAAAGCTCTAGCTAGCCTGAAAGACATCCGCTCTGATGACCCTGTCATAAAAGAGGATATCGCTTTATTTGAAGCGCGCCTTGTCAGTCAGATTCATGGTGAAAAAGCTGCCTTCTCTTTGCTTCAACAAGCCTCTTTGGCGAACCCTTCATCCAAAACCATCCACTATGAAACAGCGATGATGGCTGAAAGACTTGATGATCTTAAAAATACAGAAAAACATTTAAAAGAAGCCATCAATCTAGATCCCAACTTCGCTAATGCCTACAATGCGTTAGGATATACGTTGCTAGAAAGAACAAAACGCCTGAAAGAGGCTGCAAAGTATATTAACCGTGCCTATGAATTAGAGCCCGACAATCCTTTTATTTTGGACTCTAAAGGTTGGTTGGAATTCAAAAGAAAAAAGTACAAGGCTGCGGTAAATTTTCTGTCAGAAGCATTGAAGCTTTCCGAGGAAGAGGATATTTACATGCATCTTATCGAGGCTTATTGGGTGAAAGGCGACAAAGCAGAGGCGCTAGAAAGCTACAAGAAAGCTTTATCCTTATGGCCGAATTCCGTTGAATTACCTGAACTAAAGAAAAGGTTGCGTCTACCTTGAAGAATTTCCTCTTACTTTTCTCTTTTTGTGCGGCGTTGTTGCTTGCAAGTTGCGCAACAAATCTCCCTACAGAGACCGTCTTCAGTTCTGGTCGCTTTTCCATCACCTCCCAACAAAAGGATCAGGTTGAAAGAAATTCTGGAACTTATCGGCTGTTCCTATCCTCTGATGGTACAACCACTCTAATAATTTCCGGTCCCTTGGGAGCAACAGTGGCGACTCTTGTGCAAACTCCCAAGGCAGCTTCTTTAAGCTATTCCGGTGGAAAAACAATTACGGCCCCCGATTCACGTTCCTTGATTTATAACTTGCTTGGGATTTCCTTCTCCATGGAGCAGCTGATTTCTCTTTTGAAGGGGGAGAGCGACTCTTCAATTGCGTCTGAGAAATTCCTGAAAGTATCAATAGATAAGAACGAGAATGGAAGCATCAGGAAAATTAACGCTCAAGGCCGCCTCTCCGCTCATGAAGGTAAGTTCTCTCTCATACTGTTACCAAATCCCCAATGAAAAACTTTTTTTCTCTGCCCGCTCCCGCAAAGCTCAATTTATTTCTTCATATCGTTGGGCGAAAACCGGACGGTATGCACTTGCTCCAGAGTGCCTTCCAGCTCATTGATTTAAATGATTATATTGATTTAGAAGAACTGCCCGATGGAAGAATTGAACTCAGTGAAACTAGGGATTGGTCTTTCGATGATGATCTTTGCGTAAAAGCCGCAAAGCTTTTACAGAAAGAATCTCACACCTCCAAGGGCGTTCGTATAACAGTTAAAAAAAACATTCCTGTGGGCGCGGGTATGGGAGGAGGCTCTTCCGATGCTGCGACCTGTTTAATTGGTCTAAACCGCCTATGGAATCTTAATTTCTCAACAGATTCTTTATTATCGCTCGGTGGACAACTTGGAGCAGATGTTCCTTTTTTTGTTTTTGGGCAAAATGCAATCGCTGAAGGCACAGGCGAAATTTTGACTCCTGTCGAGATGGAAGATCTTGTTTTCTTTATTTGTTTTCCAAAAACACATGTTTCTACTAGGGAAATTTTTTGTTCTCCCTATTTGACAAGAAACAGTAAGTGTTTCAGAATAGACAGCCTTTCGAGTCAGTTGAAGAATTTTTCGAAAACGCTCTTCGGCAAAAATGATCTTGAGCCTGTTGTTAAAGGTCTATACCCGACGGTTTCTGATGTCCTAGACTGTTTGAAAGAGATCGGAAGTCCAAGAATGACTGGTTCTGGTTCGGCGGTGTTTTGCGCAGCCGTAGCTGGTAAGGACTTTCGAAAGCCTGCTAGTTTTCCTACTCAATGGGAAAGCTGGGTGGTAAAAAGTTTACGAGAACATCCTTTACATGGTTGGTTGTTGTAATAGGATGTCCGTCGAGTAGGGGAGTCGCCAAGTTGGTTAAGGCACCGGGTTTTGATCCCGGCATTCGCAGGTTCGAGTCCTGCCTCCC
>CANQMZ010000003.1 GCA_947625105.1 uncultured Parasutterella sp. | reverse complement strand
GGGAGCAGTCCCTCCCGTATGGTTTCTGGCATTAATGGAGCCCTCGAGGGTCAGGCTTTCGTAAACATCTTCATCGACTTTGTTACTGAATTTTTTCAGTTCCTCAATCGTCAGGTCGTGTAGAGCACAGCCTTTTTCGGAAGCAAGTCGCACGGCGCAACCGACGGCCTCATGAGCATCTCTGAAAGGCAGGCCTTTTCTAACCAAGTAATCGGCAAAGTCGGTAGCGGTTGGAAAACCCTGGCTTACGGCCTCACGCATGCGTTCTTTGTTGATTGAGATTCCAGGGATCATTTCGATGAATGCTCTCAGAGAATCTTCAACAGTATCGATGGTATCGAAGAGGGGCTCTTTATCTTCTTGATTATCTTTGTTATAGGCAAGGGGTTGACCCTTCATCAACATTAGAAGTCCTATGAGGTGACCGACCACCCGACCTGACTTACCTCTGGCTGCCTCCGGGACATCTGGATTTTTCTTCTGCGGCATAATGGAAGAGCCCGTGGTAAAACGGTCCGGAAGCATGATGTAGGCAAAGTTCGTATTCATCCAGTAGATCAGCTCTTCGGAAAGCCTTGAAATATGGACCATGATGAGGGAGGCACAAGCACAAAATTCAATAGCGAAATCGCGGTCGCTGACCGAATCCAAAGAGTTCTGAGTTGTTGCTTCAAACCCGAGAAGTTTTGCGGTGTACTCACGATCGATCGGATAGGTGGTTCCGGCCAAAGCAGCCGCTCCCAAAGGAGAACGATTGACTCTTTTGCGGCAATCAAGAAGTCTTTCACGATCTCTTTCAAACATTTCTACATAGGCAAGCAGGTGGTGTCCGAGGGTTACTGGTTGCGCAATTTGCATATGTGTATAGCCCGGCATGATTGTGTCAATGTTCTTTTTAGCTAAAAACACAAAGGTTTCCTGAAGCTGATCAATAAGACCGATGATTTTGTCTATCTCTTCCCTGAGATAAAGTCTGATGTCCAAAGCTACTTGGTCATTCCTGCTGCGGCCAGTGTGAAGCCTTTTTCCGGCATCGCCCACCAGTTCAGTTAACCTAGCCTCGATATTAAGGTGTACATCTTCAAGTTCGAGTTTCCAGTCAAAGCGGTTTTCTTTGACCTCTCGGATGATCTGTTTCATTCCTCTTTGGATATCATCCAAGTCAGACTTTGAAATGATTCCACATTTGGCAAGCATTTGGGCGTGCGCAAGAGAACCGGTTATATCGGCCATAGCCAGTCTCTTATCAAAATTAATGCTCGCGGTATAACGTAGCACAAAGTCGGCTACCGGTTCAGAAAAACGTCCGCTCCAAGCTTCTTTCTTTGAAGCTAAGGGATCTGCGTGAACATTAACGTTTGTGGATTTGGCCATAATTCAAATACTTTCTTTTGGAAAAAGCGCAATTATATAAGAAGTTAGTCTTATCTTCGGGTACGACCACGGCGAACGCATAAAAAAGGAGTTGACATATTGAGAAAGTCAGTATTTTAAATATATATTTAGGGGTTTATAAATGTATAATCATGGTATATAATTAACTATATAAAATAGTTGAAGAAGCCATGAAAGTCGATTATGAAAAGTATCCGCAGATCCCCGAGAACTGCCAGTTAAACGTTAACCGCACCACCGGCATCACCCAGGTGTTCAGACAATACCGGGTACTGGATCCACAAAAGGGCAAGAAAGTGCTCAAGCGTGAAAGTGTCGGAACCATCAAGAACGGTGTCTTCAAACTCAGCCAAAGGTGGGCAGCATTACAGACCAATCAAAAGCTTACCGCCGAGATCAACCGCCTGAAAGGCGGAACCTTAGAGCCCACCCAACAGGCAATGGTCGACAATGTCGTCAAAGTCAAAACAAGTGTAAGCGAGCATCAAATGGAAAGCCGCCAAAAGAACAAAATCACTTATCTGTTAGACCCCATATTGTTGGCAGGCCTGATGAGTGCGTTAACGGGACAGACGGAATCGACCCAAATTGCCGGCTATTTCAATACCCATCGCTCATTTTTTGAACGCTGTTTTCCTGATCTGCCCAAGCAGGTATTGACTCACGACATTGTTTATCGTGCCTTCTTAAAGATCAGTCCGGAGAAGTTTGACCGTTTTTACCAAGACTGGATTAAACCTTTGGTTCATCATACGAACAAGCGGCAGGTTGCCGCCGATGGTCAAGCAGTTCGAGCCTCAAAGAGAGGATTGCACCGTCATGCAGGCGTGGATAGTTACCTGTTTATGAATGTCTACGATGTGAACTCTAAAGTTTGTCTTGCCCATAAGCTCATTGACCAGAAAACCAATGAAATTTCAGTGGGACCGAAAATGTTGTCAGCTCTAGATATCCATGGAGCCATTGTGACAGCCGATGCCATGAGTTGCCAGGTGGACTTTGTCAATGCCGTCATCGGTGCGGGGGCTGATTTCTGTCTGTCCCTAAAGGGAAATCAAGACAAGTCGTTTGAGGAGGTTTGCTCCTTGTTTGTCAGTACCCACAGCAGCCAAATTCTTACTTTGTCTGACGGTATTGAACTGGACCATGGCAGGATCGAACAACGTCATTATCGATTTATTTCCGGGCGGTTGCTCTCGAAGCCGATCAAGCAAAAATGGACAGGTTTGGCCGACGGAAGCCTCGTCGAGGTAGCTTCATACAGTCAAAATAAAAAAGGTGGTCAGCAAACCAGCGAAGTTAGATATTACATTTGCAGTTTACCGCCAGACTCCGAATTGGCCAATGACATCGCTTGGGCTATCCGTAATCATTGGGCTATAGAAAACAATTTACATGGGGCCCTAGATGTCAATTTTAAGCAAGATGGTATTCAAGCGAAAGATTCACGCTATCTCACCAACAGGGTGGCACTCAATAAGTTGGCCTTGAGTCTGATTGAGGACTATCGCTTTAAGCTTTGGAACTCCGGGCTTTGTAAGGAGATGCCTTCTGTTAAGGCCACCATGCAAAGGGCAACAAACCCTTTGTTGGCTATGCAGTGTTTGGCCTGGGCTCAAGCCTTAACATAATATATAACGTGCGTTCGCCGTGGGGTACGACAGGGCGAAAAATTCTTCGTCTGACCTAAAATTAAGCCTCCCGTAATGCGGGATTAACTTGTATTTTTTAGACTTCTACTTTCTGTAGCACTCAATGGTACTTTTGAAATGAACGATATCAAACAATGTGTCATCGCCACACGAGAAAGTCCGCTAGCCTTATGGCAAGCTAAATTTGTCCAACAATCTTTGAGAGAACGGTTTCCAGATTTGAACGTCGAGCTTCTCGGCATGACAACCAAGGGAGACCAGATCCTTAACGTGACACTTTCAAAGATCGGCGGAAAGGGACTCTTCGTTAAAGAATTGGAAGCGGCTATATTGGCTGGACGAGCCGATTTGGCGGTCCACAGCTTGAAAGACGTTCCTATGGAGTTACCGGAGCCCTTTGAGTTGGCTGCTGTCATGAAAAGGGAAGATCCCCGGGACTCTTTTGTATCCCATCGTTATAACAGTCTTGAGGAGATGCCTGACGGCTCAAAAATAGGTACCGCTAGCTTAAGGCGAGAGTTGATGATTAGGGCAAGATTTCCTAATTTGTATGTGGAATCCATCAGAGGCAATGTCGGAACGAGATTATCTAAACTTGATCGAGGTGACTATGACGCTTTGGTTATGGCTACAGCCGGTCTTAAGCGACTGGGACTCTTAGATCGTATCCGTTCGATTATTCCCGCAGAAATTTCTTTACCGGCCCCGGGACAAGGTGCAATCGGTATTGAAATCAAAAAGGAAAATCGCGGACTTTTCGAGCTGCTACAGTCACTGAGCGATCAGGATACGAGAGTTTGTACAAGTGCCGAGCGTGCGGTTTCTAGAGCGCTTGGAGGATCATGTCAGGTACCTTTGGCTGCATATGCGACAATTGATGGCAACAAGATGAGGTTAAGGGCACTCGTTGGAAATCACAAGACAGGAGAATCTGTTGAAGTAGAAGTTAACGGTGATAAAGCTTCCCCCGAATCGGTTGCTGCAGAAGCAGTGGACCTTTTAAAGGCAAAAGGTGCGGAAAAACTCTTAAAAGCGGTTTTGGGCTAGCTTTAACATGAGACATATCGTTGTAATGAAGCCAGGTGAGCAGGGTAGTCAGCTTTATGACGACCTCTTAACAAGAGTTCCCTTGCAGAATGATCATGTGCATTTTTGGCCTGCATTTACTTTTCGCCTCCCTGAGAATTCCGGCGAAATTAAAAATCAATTGATTCAGGCTAATTTGAATCATTCAACGATAGTGATTGTGAGCCCCAATGCTGCCCTCATGGTTAAGCGGCTAGTCAGTCAGTGGCCTGAACCTGCTCTGATGGCGACTCCTGGCGAGCCAACGGCAAAAAAAATCAAAGAACTTTGGGATACGGATACAAAGGTAGTTTTTCCCAGAGGAGGCTCCACGACGAGTGGCTCCGAGCTACTGTACGAAAGATTTTTGGAAGAGGGACTACCAAGGAATGTTCTCATAGCAAGAGGACAGACAGGGCGCGAGTTCCTTTACGATAAACTCAAAGGGCAGGGAGTTAATGTCAAAAAACTTGTGGTTTATGAGCGAGTACCGCTCGTGTTGAGACCTGTTCAGAAAATTTGGATGGAAGGATTGAAGCAGTCTCCAGTCATTTACCTAACAAGCTCTGATTCAGTGGATGTTCTTCTTAGCCAAATGGATCAAAGTAAGATTGACCTAGTCAAAAATTCCACGTTTTTAACCATTCACCCAAGAATTTGTGACCGTTTGAGAGAGAGAGGTTGCTGCAGTGTGGAACTGGTTGATTCATCAGAAAGGGCTATAGAAGAAATTCTGCTTCAAAAAGCCGAATCATAATGTAGAGAAAAATTAGAAGACTAGATTTTCACAGACCTTGGTAGGGTTTAAAATGGCTCAACTTTTAATCTTGAGGCACTAAGGTAGGTGTCCTTTAGAGAAAGGAATTTATTTAAAAGGACAAATAATCATGGATATTTCAAAAATCAGTGCGGGTCGCGATTTACCGAATGATTTCAATGTAATTATTGAAATTCCTGCTCACAGTGACCCTGTTAAGTACGAGGTGGATAAGGAAAGCGGTGCCCTGTTTGTGGATCGTTTTATTGGTACTCTGATGCGCTATCCAGTTAACTATGGATTTATCCCCCATACGCTCGGCGATGATGGAGATCCGGTTGACGTATGCGTACTGTCACCTTTTCCGCTTCTCCCTGGCTGCGTGATTCGTTGCCGTCCGCTGGGTATGCTTCTGATGGAAGATGAGGCCGGTGGTGATATGAAGATGCTAGCCGTGCCTGTATCCAAGATGACACCTCGTTATAACAAGTGCAAGTCCATTGAGGATGTTGAAGAAGACCTGCTGGCTCAAATCCGCCATTTCTTTGAACACTACAAGGATCTCGAAAAAGGTAAATGGGCTAAGGTTTCTGGTTGGACTGGACCGAAAGAAGCCTGCGAAGTGATCATGAAGGGAGTTGAGGCCTACAAGAAGGCTAAATAACCCCCAATAAAACCAAAAAGAGTTCTCCGCCGTGCAGGCGGAGTTTTTTATGGCGTATGCTTGCAGAGCGATTTTTAATTGGGTTTAACCATGTCAAGCCAGATTGTTGTATCAATGGCCCAGCTAGACCTCACAGCCGGTGACCTTGCGGGAAATAGGAAGAAGATTATTGAGGCGATTGAAAAGTCTCGGGAAGCAGATATCTTGGTAACTCCTGAGCTTTCTTTAAGTGGTTATCCTCCGGAGGACTTGCTCTTTCTTCCTAATTTCATCAACGACTGCAAGAACTCTTTAGATGAATTGGTTTCTATGTCGACAAAGTGGCCAAGACTCCACATCCTCGTTGGATTGCCCTTAGCTGAAGAAGGTAGTTTATACAACGCCGTTTGCGTGATCAAAAATGGTGAAGTTATAGCCCGATACCGTAAGCAAAAGCTCCCCAATTACGGTGTCTTTGACGAGGCGAGATACTTCGACGCGGCCAGCAACGAGGCCAGTGTTTTTTGGGTTGGCGAGACATGTTTTGGAATCAATATCTGCGAGGACGTATGGTTTTCTGAGCCCCCGATGCTAGCAAAGAAAGCGGGGGCTCAAATTTTACTCATCCCAAACGCTTCACCTTACGAAGTTGACAAGAATGCAAAAAGGCTTCAAGCCATTCGAGATAATGTTCTGTCCATCGGATTGGAGGCCGTCTATGTCAACGTGGTTGGCGGACAGGATGAGATCGTTTTTGATGGTCTTTCTTTTGCCTGTTCAGACCAAGGACGCCTGATTGCAGCAAAAGCCTTTGAAGAGGATGTGACATTTGTTCATTTCAATGGTAAGCAGCTTAGTCCGGATCAAGGGTCTTCAGCCGAGACATTTGGCGATATCCAAAACTTATATCGTGCGCTAGTGATCAGCTTAAGGGACTATGTTCATAAAAATGGTTTTGATGGAGTGGTTCTTGGATTATCAGGAGGGGTTGATTCAGCCCTGTGCCTGAAGACCAGTGTGGATGCGCTAGGTGCTGATAAGGTCCTAGCCGTCATGATGCCTTCTGTGTTTACGTCTTCTTTGAGTAGGGAGGACGCTCAAAAACTCTCTGATAGGCTCGGAGTCCGCTTAATCACTATTTCCATCCAAGAAGCTTATTCCGCCTTCGAGAACATGCTCTCGGATGAATTTGACGGTCTCCCAAAGGATGTGACAGAGGAGAACTTACAGGCAAGAATCAGAGGGATGATTCTTATGGCTCTTTCCAACAAGTTCGGTAGACTGGTCGTTACGACGGGTAATAAGAGCGAGATGGCCGTTGGCTACTCAACACTTTATGGTGATCTGGCGGGAGGTTTCGCCATTTTGAAAGACATCTATAAGACTACGGTGTATAAGCTCTGTAATTGGTTAAATTCGCAATCTCGCGAACCTGTTTTTCCAGAGACCGTTTTAGCTAGAGCTCCCTCAGCCGAGTTGAGGGAGAATCAAAAAGATGAAGATTCACTGCCTCCTTATGATGTACTTGATCGGATCTTGAAATTACACATCGAGGGACGTAAAGACGAAAAGGAAATTGTCTCTGAGGGATTTGAGTCTGACGTGGTCAAGAAAGTTCTTGCCTTGGTTCATAAGGCCGAATATAAGAGAAGGCAGGCCCCGATTGGCCCCAAGGTCACATCGGTAGCTTTTGGGCGGGATTGGCGTTTTCCTGTGACAAATAGGTACAACTGCTAAGAGCGGTGATAAACTCAGCCGCTATAGGAGGACATGAAGTGAAACAGATTGTCGCAGTCATTAAACCTTTTAAACTTGATGAAGTCAGAGAAAGTCTTGCAGAGATCGGAGTCCAAGGGATGACGGTCACCGAAGTCAAGGGTTTTGGAAGACAGAAAGGGCACACAGAGCTTTATCGCGGAGCGGAATATGTGGTTGATTTCCTACCTAAAGTAAAGATTGAGTGCGTAGTAGATGACTCGCTGGTTCAAATTGCGATTGAGGCAATTATGAAAGCGGCCCGTACGAACAAGATCGGAGACGGAAAAATTTTTGTCATGCCCGTTGAAGAAGTGATTCGTATCCGCACAGGTGAAACTGGAAATTCAGCGGTATAACGCCAAAAAAGCGGCCAACGAGCCGCTTTTTTCAGAGTTCCTTTGGTTTGTACGGAGCAAGGAGAACATACAGAACCCCTGCTCCGCCATCGTGTTCCGGGGCCTGAACAAAACTTAAAACTTCTTTTCTTTGCACAAGCCAGACGGGAACTTTTTCTTTAAGTACCGGTTTGTGGCCGATGGAACCATAACCTTGACCGTGTATAACTCTTACGGCGCGGTGTCCCTGTTTTCTTTGTTCCTCAAGAAAGTTAACCAGCAAGAGTCGGGCCTCTTCAGAGGTATAACCGTGCAGGTCCAAGGTTCCCTTGATAGACCATGCCCCCGAGCGAAGTTTTCTAGGGATGTCTGGTGACATGTTTTTGGAGCGGTAGGAAAGCTTTTCATCACTATCGAGAAGGTGGTCTATGCCAAATTCGTCTGAGAGGCTGTCTCGAAGGGCGGCCTCTTCATCAAGTTGTTTTTGGCGCGGAAAGGGTACTGGCTTTTCTGAGGGATGAATCACTCGGCCACGATGAGCTTCTATTCGTGTCACACCGAGCTCATTCATCGCATCTTCAAACTCGTGGACACGCTTTTGCTCTTCGGCAGCTTTAGCGCGTTCAATAGCCTCCCGTTTCTCTCTGAGCTCCCTTTCGGTTTTCAGCGTGTCTCTTAAGGCAAGCAATTTGGAAAAAGATTCTTCGTTCTTTGCCATTTCCACTTATGCAAGTTGATTCTTTTCTAAATAGCTAAGAGCGTCTAGAGCAGCCATACAGCCAGAGGCTGCACTGGTAATTGCTTGACGATAGACCTGGTCCTGCACGTCTCCGGCTGCGAAAACACCGGGGATGCTGGTGGCTTGAGCTGCACCACTGGCGATTCCCTCGGTGACAATGTAACCATTTTTGAGTTCCAATTGGCCAGAAAAAATGTCTGTGTTGGGCTTGTGACCGATGGCGATAAATACGCCCATAACAGCGATTTCTTCCTTGTTGCCGCTCTTTAAGTTGTTAATGCGCACTCCAGTGACACCTTTGTCATCACCTAAGATTTCCTCAAGGGTGCAGTGTTCGTGCAAAACAATCTTGCCCTCGGCCGCAACCGCTTTCAGACGATCAACCATGATAGGCTCTGCTCTATATTGGTCACGCCGGTGGATCATGTGTACTTTGGAGGCGATACCGGAAAGATAAATGGCTTCTTTGATTGCAGAATCTCCGCCGCCAACAATAGCAACTTCCTGATTGCGATAGAAGAATCCGTCACAGGTCGCACAAGCCGATACTCCCTTACCTTTAAATTTTTCTTCGCTGGGAAGACCGATGTATTTGGCACTGGCGCCAGTGGCAATAATCAGGGCGTCGCATGTGTAATCCCCGTTGCCTCCGCAGAGTCTTATAGGTTTTTCATTGAGGTGAGCCTCATGGATTTCATCGAAAACAATTTTGGTTTCGAATCTCTCGGCATGCTTAAGCATCCGTTGCATAAGCTCCGGCCCCATCACTCCCTTCGGGTCACCTGGCCAGTTGTCAACTTCTGTTGTAGTTGTCAACTGACCACCCTGCTCCATTCCAGTGATAAGAGTGGGCTTTAGATTTGCCCTGGCTGCATACACAGCAGCAGTGTATCCCGCAGGACCGGATCCTAAAATTAAAACCTTGCTGTGTTCTACAATAGTGGACATATTTAACTTCCTGTAATAAAGTGATAAAGGTTGGATGCAAGTATATTGCAACCGTTGTTTATCGCCAAAGAAAAAACCAAAATAAGTTTCAATGAGTACGTCTGTAGAATCATCATTTTTAGCTCGGCATGTTGTGGCAACCAATCGTCAAGAAACCGAGGGGACTTCTTTCATAGGGAAATTTTGGGGGTTGATCCTGTTTTGTGTTTCAATAATTTGTGTTTTTGCTGTTTCGGTGGTTCTGTTCAGCTACAACAAAAATGATCCTGGCTTCTCTCATATCAGTAGCAGCGACCATGTGCACAATATTCTTGGACTGCAAGGAGCGTGGCTTGCCGACTTAGTTTATCTCTTATTGGGCTGGGGCGCATGGGTTTGCGTCTTCGGTGGCTTGTTCTTTTTGATCAGGGGATGGAAGAGACTCAGAGGTCATCCGATGAAAGACAGTTCCGTTCCGATGGGACTGAGAGTTTTTTCTTTTTTAATTTTGGTTCTCGCTTGTTGTGCTTTGTTCTTTATGAGATTTCACACTTATGGCGAGCAAATGCCAGGAACCATTGGGGGAGCTTTGGGCAGCACGATTGGTAGCGAAATTCTTTACTGGTTGGATTTCAAGAGCGCCACTGCCGTACTGCTTATTATCATTGCTTTCAGCGCATCAATTTTTCTTGGTTTTTCCTGGGTTTCTTTAAGTGAGTCCATAGGTGGATTTTTTGAAGGCATAGTTACCGGCATCCGCAGGAGGCAGGAAAACAGAGAAGATGAGGCTCTTGGAATCGCCACGCTGAAGCAAAGAGAGAGCAAGAGAGAACAGCCAGTTGAAAGCAATGCTGATAACATCATTTTCAGGGACGGGGAAAGCTTGCCAGAACCAGTGGTTACGGCTGAACCTAAAGACATTACACAATTCTCACCAATAAAATTGCATGAGGAGACTAAGGTTGAGCTTCCTGCTCAAGAGCAAACCAAACTCGAGTTGGAAGAACCTGATGAGCCAACTAAACCAGTGATGTCAGATTCCGAAGTAACACTACCGCCAGAGGCTGCTATTTTCAAACTTCCGGATATTTCTTTGCTCAATGACCCGCCATACCATAGGCAACAGGTTTTGAGCGCGGACGTTGAAGTTACCCGCCAACGGATAGAAAAGATCCTTAATGATTATGGTCTCGAGGCAACTGTCAGCCGTTATTTGCGAGGTCCTCTTCTTACCCGGTTTACCTTGCTTCCCAAACCGGGTGAAAAATCAAAACGGTTTGTGCAAATCGCAGATGACTTGGCAAGAAGGCTCGGCGTAGCCCAAGTGAGAGTCATTGAAAATATGAAAGAGGTGGATTCTATCGGGTTGGAAATTCCCAATCCACCCGAAGCGATTCAGACAATCAGCTTTAAACAGATTATCGAAAGTGAAGTCTTCCAAAAAAGTACCGCTCCAATGGCTCTCGGTTTAGGATTGAACACCGCAGGAGATGCGGTAGTTACAGACCTTGCAAAGGCTCCTCATCTTTTGGTTGCAGGAACCACCGGTTCCGGTAAGTCAGTTGGAATTAATTCGATGATTCTTTCCATGTTGTACAAGAACACACCGGATCAGTTGCGTCTGATATTGGTGGATCCGAAGCAGGTTGAATTTACCCCATATGCGGATATTCCACATTTAATGACACCCGTGATCAACGACATGGTCGAGGCTGCGAGGGCATTGGGTTGGGCTGTCAAAGAAATGGAAAGGAGATACACGCTTCTGAATAAGGCCAGGGTTAGGAAGATTGAAGCCTATAACGAAAAGGTCAACAATGGAGAGCTACCCCAACCGATGACTGTTGACCCAGATACGGGAGAGCCCGTGCCTTGGAAGAATATGCCGTTACTGGTCATCATCATTGATGAGTTGGCTGACCTGTTGCAAACACATGGAAAGGAAGTTGAGCCTGCGATTATCCAATTAACCCAAAAAGCAAGGGCGGCAGGAATTCACTTGATACTGGCCACTCAAAGGCCAAGTGCGGATATCATCCCGCCCATCATCAGATCTAATTGTCCGACCCGTATTAGTTTCAAGGTCGGTAGCAGCATCGACTCCCGAACTATTTTGGATCAGCCTGGAGCAGAGAAGCTTCTTGGAAGAGGAGATATGTTCCTCAGAGAACCCTCGGGGACTTTGTTGAGAATTCACGGGGCTTTTGTCACTGACGAGGAAATAGAGAGAGTGACAGATTTTCTGAAAGCTCAGAGTGAGCCTGAGTATGTTGATGGTGTTACGGATGAACCTCAGGAAGAAGATTTTTCTTCTCCGAGTGTTTCTGGTGAAAAGGAACAGCTCTATGATCAGGCGGTTAACATTGTGATTCAGGAAAATAGAGCCTCATGTTCCTATTTGCAAAGACGATTAGGCATTGGCTACAACCGCGCTGCCAATATCATCGAGCAGATGGAAAAAGACGGAATTGTTAGCAAGGCCAATGCCACGGGCAAGCGGTCAGTGTTGGTTCCAAAAGGAGAAAATTTCTAAGAAATAAAAAAACTCCCGCAAGGGAGTTTTTTATCGGGTGCCAAAATTTAGTTTTCTGTTGTTTGAGCAAGCAGTCCTCTTTGAGCCGCCCAACTCCACGGAGTGTCCAGCCAATTGTTGATTTCAGCCTTATCGTTTTCGTCAATTAAACCCATCGCCTGAGCCTTATCAACAATATAGGCAAAAGGTAGCATCTGATAAGCCTTGATCCCATTTCTTTCGAAGAGTTTGGTGGTCTCGGGCATATCAAAGTTCGTAATGGCAAAGCAATCGGTCACAATAGCGCCTTCTTTTCTGAGGGTATTGACCGCATCAATAAGTGACAGACCGGTAGAGAGGTGGTCTTCAATGATCAGGACTTTTTTGCCATCAACGCTGACACCGTCAATTCGGCTTTTGTTGCCATACGTTTTAGCATTCAGGCGGACGGTAACAAAAGGCACATTAAGCCGGTAAGCTAGGGCAGCGCCGTGGGCCGTACCAGCATCTTCAACGCCGGCAATGATATCGAACTGTATCCGGAATTCCTTTATTCGGGAGGCCATGGTTTCAATGACATCTCTCCAAGTTTCCGGATGAGAGGGCAGGATGCGGTTGTCAACGTAGATAGGGGTGACGAGCCCTGATTTCAAGCGCATCGGCGCGTTTTTTAAGAAAACGATTGCATTGTGGGAGAGTAAATGCTCAGCCATGATGTCTGTGGCGATTTGTGATGAAGACATAAGCCGCTCCTAAATCTTGATTGAGAAGTCTTGATTTTCGATAGGTTCTAGGCCAAGAACTTTACGGCCGTTGACGGAAGCTATTTTTGCCAATTCCTCCATTTCGTCGAAGCGGCATCCCGTGGCAAGTAAGGTCAGTTCGTGCCACATGTCACCATTGTTCCACGGTACCATCGCATCACAGACATTGTCTGTGCCTAAAGCGACTGTGATTCCGGCTGGTACCAGCTCGTCGACCGGAGTCATCGAATTATGCATGGGGCCAATCATCTCGGATCGGGGAGTATCTATCCATGCGGTTGGGCAGGCAATCATCATTACGTTTGCTTCTTTCATGAGGCCATAGAGACGTTGACGATATTTTCTTGAGTGTGCCGCGATGGAAATACCGTGGATCGCTACTACTTTCCCCTGCATTCCATGTTCAATCGTTTTGTTGCATAACTCTTCGGTTTCGTACTCAAAAGATTCATTGAACTGGTCTACGTGGACATGAACCATTTTTCCGAGTTTTTTAGCGGTGCCAAGGATAATGTCAAAGGCTTCAGAGCCTTTGCCGAAGTCCTTTTCGTCTCGCTTTGGTAACGCACCGATAATGTCTACCATCTCTGAGCCGATATCGAACCATTCGCGGGCCTGAGGATCAATGACGCCTTTAAGTGTTTGGTTGGCAAACTTAACTGTGATCTGGTCCTTATAGTGTTCACGGGCGCGAATACCGGCTTTTATCGCTCGATCTTTGCTCTGTGGATCAATGTCCACAAAGGTTCCCAGGGCGGTCACTCCTTGTGAGATCATTAGTTCAAAAAGCTGAGAAAAACGCCGATAAAAATCTTCTTCCGTAGACTCGGCTTTTAGTCTGTCTAGAGCGTCCCATTTTTCTTGCAGGGTGCAAGTTTTTCTCATATGAAGCACATCGGGACTTAATGTAAATGAACGATCGGCGTGAGCATGAGTATTGACCCAACCGCCATTGCGTTTTATGACTGGCTCGATCATCGAGCGAATCGTGAGAGGAGTATCTACTGTCATTTAACTTTCCTCAAGGCCATAAAAAAACGGCTTCACCAGCGTGAAACCATTTGGAATAGCGCACCTCGGATCTTGAAGATCCCTTTTTTCTATCTGGAAAACCAGTTTTGAAGAGGTTGAAAATATCTTTTTGCATGAGCATGAGAATATCAAAAATAGGAGCAAAAATTTCTAGGGATTAGTACCATAAATTTGTTGCAATTTTTCGATGATTTTTAAAAACGGAGTGGATAAGTAGAAAGTACAATGAACAAAAAAAGGATGTTTACTAATGAAAAAAATTGCGTTATTGCTGTCATTGTCTCTGTTTCCTGCGTCCGTATTAGCCGGGGCTCAACAGACTTTGGAGTCCTTCGTTCAAAAGGTGAAAACAGCCAAAGGATCATTTACTCAAGTCGTGGTGGATAAAACGGGAAAACAAATGGAGGCTCCTTCAGAAGGGACTTTCATTTTTTCGAGGCCAGGCAAGTTTCTTTGGAAGTATCAAAACCCTTACGAACAGGAGATGATTTGCAATGGCAAAGACCTGTACCTTTGGGACAAGGATCTCGAGCAGGTAACTATACGAGCGGCAAGCGGAGCTATTCCCCAGAGTCCTGCGTCAATTCTTTTCGGAGGAAAATCGATCACGCAGGACTGGATAGTCAAGGAACTCGGGGAAAGGGACGGTCTCCTGTGGGTTCAACTTGTTCCTAAGAATGAGACTGCGGGAATTGGTTACGTTAGCTTCGGTTTCAGAGAACAAACACCGAAAAAAATTGAATTCATGGGCTCCTTTGGAGAAAAGACTACGTTGGATATAACCTCATTTGAACCAGGTATTTCAGTGCCTTCAAATACTTTCAACTTCCAGATTCCAAAGGGAACCGATGTAGTTAGGATGAAATAGAAGCAACCTATTTACAATTTGAAACAATTAATTGTCTAGGTTAACTATGACTTTAAGTCTTTTGTTTGTTGTTTCTTTTTTCACCAATCCTCCCCGAGTCAAGTATCCTAGGTCAAGATATCCCCTAAATAGTGGTATCCTGATGACAACTAAGAATATGGAAGCACCTAAAAAAGATAATAAAAAAGGGTGTTTGTTGTGATGAATACTAATGTTGCACAGTTACCGTGCGGTTTGTTCCGTACGCTTGTTCGTACCCGTCCATTAAGGGCTTGCCCTGAAGGAGGATGCGATGAATAGGGATATCTTCCTGTGCGGAGACCCTCACGGCGAGTTTGCTCACATACTTTCCGCAATTGACCAGTATCACCCCAAGGCGGTGTTAATCCTCGGAGACCTGGTTCCATCGTGTTCTCTTGATGAGATTTTTAAGAATGTCAAGGACACGGAAGTTTATTGGATTCCTGGTAATCACGATACAGATACCGATCTGATATACGACAGGCTTTGGCGTTCTAAGTTTGCGCACCACAACCTACATGGTGTCGTCCAAGAGATCTGCGGAGTTCGGGTTGCAGGTTTAGGAGGGGTATTCCGAGGACAAATATGGATGCCTCCCCAGGAACCGACATACCCCTCACCGAGTTTATTTCTCAGGAAACTCGGTAAAAAGGTGATGTGGCGCGGAGGATTGCCAAGAAGGCATCGTTCTACCATTTTCTATTCTGTCTACGAGAGACTTGCGGCCAATAGAGCAGACATACTCATCACCCATGAGGCGCCTTCAATGCACGGGAAGGGTTTTGCAGCCATCGATAAGTTGGCAGTGAAATTAGGCGTAAAAATGGTTTTCCATGCTCATCAGCACGAAAGCAAGGTATATGCATCAGGGGCATCTTTTGGAGCAAGAGGTCTAGGATTGCGAGGCATCATTGACCTCGACGGGAATGTTATAGAACCAGCCCAGGTCGATCCAAGGCTGCTTTACGGAGAGAATGCCCTAGGCGGAACGACACCGAGGGGATACCTGGGCAGGAAACCCGCCTATAAATTTAGGCGTTTTTCTAGAAAAAGGAAAGGTCCGTGGCCACCAAATTCTAGGAGCAGGCTCCAAAAAAGGGGCTCACGAAGACCCGGTCGCCTGGTTCCACCGAGTCCTGGGTTTCAGGAAGAAAAATAAAGCAGTTACTTCTAATCATTGAGGTAAGCCCACCGGTTTTTTGTGATCCCGCTGATCTCACTACAGGTTCGCTATTTTCAAAGGCAAGGATGCCACGCTGAAAGTCTGTGTATCCAGGACGCTTTTTCAAGCGGTCAAGGCAAGTGGCGCTCGTTAAATGGATTTTTTGCAAACCCTGGCCGGAGAGCATTTTCAGGGCTCTTGAGACCACAGCGTAGTAGGTTACCTGAGCCGCTGTCGGATTGCCTGGAAGACCAAAGTAGGCGCAACGTCCTATTTTGCCGAAAGCGAGGGGACTTCCAGGTTTGATCCTGCATTTAAAATCGAGCAAATCTCCGTGAGTCTTAATGAGCTCTCTCATGAAGTCAGCATCGCCGACCGAAACCCCGCCAGAGGTAATAACAGCATCTGCTTCTTTAGCGGCCTTAAGTAAGGTTGTTTCGAGTTGCTTTGGATCATCCATGACTACCCCGAGATCGAGCGTGTCAAAACCACCTTCTTTTAACATCGCCGAGATGCAATAGCGGTTTGAATCATAAATATGCCCTTCTTCAAGGGGAGAACCAATGGGTTGAAGTTCATCTCCTGTGGAGAAGAATGCGACTTTCGGTTTACGGAAAACCTTGACAGATGCAATACCAAGCGTCGCGAGAAGATTGATCTTAGGAGCTGTCAATAATGTTCCCCGAGCTAGGCAGGTACTGTCTTTTTTTATGTCCTCACCTTGTCTACGAACATTTTGTCCTGGCTTGACCTCTTTGAGGAATGTGATTTCATCAGCTTTTTGACTAACGACTTCCCTCATGACCACGGTATCCGCCCCGTTTGGGATTTTTCCCCCAGTCATGATTCGGACACATTCACCGCGATGAACTTCTCCCTCATATGGGTGGCCAGCGAAGGCTTTTCCCACTTCCTTAAGAGTAAAGGGCACTTGTTGGATATCAGACGAACTTAGAGTCCAACCATCCATGGCCGAATTATCAAAGCGAGGAATATCCAAGGTATTGAGGATATCTTCAGCAAGAACTCGGTTTAAGGCCATATCAATACCGATTTGAGAAACTTCCGAAATCGGTTTGATGTAGTCAGACAAGAAGTTTAGTGTTTCTTCGTAGCTAAAGGTTTTTGAGTTCTGGTTCATGACGTTGGTTAAAAATACTTAAAAACTGCTCTAAATCCCTAGGGGTATTGATATTAACAAAGTCATATTCGCCTGTTGCAAAAAAGACTTTCAGGGCATTATTTTTGGCGAGCCAATTAGAGACTTTGTGATTGTCTTCGTTCAAATAGGTAGTGAGATTTTTTAAAAGCGACTTATGCAGGAGGCAAAAAAGGGGTTGATCGCCTAGTGCAGTAACAGGATAAGCACAGGAGGCGCTTTCTTGTTTGGCCGATTCGTATAGACGCAAAACGATGTTATTCGGATAGAAAGGTACATCTACTGGTGCGCAAAAAACCCATTCAGCACTACAGTGTGTCAGTAAAGTCTCTATACCTGCCAAAGGTCCTAAGTGTCCAGTTCTAATATCAGCGAAAACTGGATAGCCAAAAGTCTCATAAAAAGACAAGTATTCGTTAGCGCTAATTAAGATGTTGTTAACTTGTGAGTGCATCCTTTGGAGAGCCAGCGAGGCTAGCGAATATTTTCCAACGAACAAAGAGCCCTTATTAACTTTTCCCATACGGGTGGCTTGGCCACCGGCTAAAAGGGCACCACAAATTTGTTGTTCAACTTGCATCTGTTCGCTCGAAATTCTTTCGGAAAGTGTAAGTCAAAACAAGAAACTTCGCCAAAGGCATGTGAGCTAATTTGAAGATAAAAAAAGGGCGGCAGAACCACCCTTTTAGAAAGGACTAACTACTCTTATTCTTGTTGTTGCTGTTGAGCCGCCTGGGAAACCAATTTATCTCTGGAATCGGTATTAAAGACTCTGAAAGCTTCAACAGCAAGTGCCACAGCAAGTACTGCCAGGATAATGGAGATAGCAACAATCAGCCAATTTTTCGCAAAGTTAGCATAGATAAGCTGTCCTAGTGAGCAGAAGGTTACTGTAAACATGAAATACATCGGTATGGTGACCATGAGCGTGTTCTTGCCGGTGCGTTTAAGCCAAGCGGCAACAGCAAGAAGAGCCAAAGCGGCGAGGAGCTGGTTAGCGGTGCCGAAAATCGGCCAGATGGTCAGGTAAGAACCGATGGACATGTACCAGGCGATTGCAATAGTAACGATAGTCGCGATGTAACGGTTTCCGAGGAATGCGGACACAGGGTTGGTTTCCTCTCCTTTCGGAGCAACCATTTCTTGGAAGATGAAGCGTCCAAGACGTGTTGCTGTATCCAAGGTGGTCAAAGCGAAAGCGGAAATGGTAAGCGCCACAAACTCTTTGGAAAGGTTAAAGTCCAATCCTAAAGCCGTCATAAAAGTGGCCGTTCCCTGTGAGAAAGCGTTGACTGGACCGCCATTCTTAAGGATTGCGGGAAGTTGATCAGCAGCAACATAGGCAACGGAGATCGTGGCGCAGATGGCTAAGAGGCCCTCGATTAACATTGAACCGTAACCGATCATACGAGCATTCTTTTCGTTATCGAGCTGCTTTGAGCTGGTACCAGAACTTACCAAGGAATGGAAGCCGGAGATAGCGCCGCAAGCTACTGTCACAAACAGGACAGGGAAGAGCCAGTTGCCGCCGCCGAGATCAAAGCCTGCGAAACCGACGATCTGCATTTCAGGTCTATACATGCAGATGCCGGCAAAGGCGGCAATCATCATGAGATAGAGCAAGAAAGAATTCAGGTAATCACGAGGTTGCAGAAGAATCCAAACGGGAGCAATAGATGCCACGAAGATGTAGGCCATCAAGATGATGAGCCAAACTTCCTTGGAAAGCGCAATCGGATAAACATGGCCGATCCAGAAAGAAGCAATCATTCCAATGACACCCAAAATTGTTCCGATAGCAAGCGAGATACCGGTGCGATAGACGAGAAAACCGAAGATAATAGCTACAGCAATGAAAAGCACAGAAGCAGTACCGGCTCCTGGGTTGGCGACAAAGGTCGCTGCAACAATGTTTGCAAAAGCAGCGATGATCACCAACAGAGTAACCCAAGCGAAAATAGCAAAGAGCAACTTGGCCCTGTGACCAATATTGGCCTCAATAATCTGGCCTATACTCTTCCCTTTATGGCGAAGAGAGGCAACTAAAGAGCCGTAATCGTGCACGCCACCGAAAAAGATACTTCCAATGATGATCCAAAGAGTAACTGGGATCCATCCAAATACAGCAGCAGTGATCGGACCGACGATCGGACCGGCTCCTGCAATTGAAGAGAAGTGATGACCAAGAAGTACCGCCGGCTTGGTCGGCAGATAGTCAATGCCATCCTTCTGTGTTTCCGCCGGTGTCGGACGGGAAGGATCTATACCCCACTGCTTTGACAGCCAAGAGCCGTAAAAGATGTAGGCGATAAGAAAGATCACTGCTGATCCTAACAATATCGTAAAGCCGTTCATAATCTAAGTTCCTAAAAATTTGAGATCAATTAAATTTTTCTAATTACAAAATGCGAAATTCTTAGCGATTTTTTGGCCAAAAGAGTTTGAATAAACTTTCTCATTTGCCAGATCAACAACGATCATGGCTAAATCGCACCAACCTCTGAGCGTAAATCGGAAATCCTTGTGGTATTTCAACCTAGCAAGCTCATTAACCACAGATTCACCCACTGGCTCGGCTGAGATTAACGCAGAGGTCACAATGGACGACATGTGTTGATCGTCCACAGGTAAAGTGTCAATCAGTCTTTTGAACTGATCTTTGCACGACTGCAATGCCTGAGGGGTTAAACGAACCGGACAGACATGAAGTCCAACATATTCGTCGTTCTTGTATGAATACAACGATATGCTCTTCGAAAGAAAGTACTTTTCGCTTTTTCTGTTATGCACAGCCCAAACCTGTAAAGGGAACATCAGTTCTTTCGGTGGCTCTGCAAAATCAAAAGAAGCAGTAAGCCTCTCTTTCATCATTTCAACATACTCATCGGCGTTCATAGCGTTCCATGTTCCTTTGTGATGGTGTGCTAATAACACCAACGGATAGACTAATTTTAGCTTTTAGTAAAAAAATAATTGCTGATCAATAGGAGTGAAAACCCTGTGACATTCAAGCAATTCGTTAATTGCTTATCGAAAATTGGCACCGAGTTTGGATATCCCGCATGAATTAAAATGCGAGGCAACTATCTCTAACACAAGGAGTACGGCATGGTTGAGCCTATCGAATTTGGTACCACCGTTGATGCTAAAGATTTTCATCCGGTAGATTTACTTCCTAACATGGCAAATCGCCATGGTTGTATCTCTGGTGCAACAGGCACCGGTAAAACGGTTTCTCTGCAGAAATTGGCGGAAAGTTTTTCCAAACGAGGTGTTCCAGTTTTCCTTGCGGATATTAAGGGAGACTTGTCGGGCATCAGTAAGGCAGCGGTTCCAACCGACAAGCTAAAAAAAAGGTTGGAAAAGTACCATCTCCGAACTCCTGATTGGTCAGGCTGTCCGGTGGCTTTTTGGGACGTGTTTGGCGAAGAGGGCATACCAGTTCGTGCAACGATCAGCGATATGGGTCCCTTGTTGCTATCAAGGCTGATGCAGTTAAATGAAACCCAGGAAGGCGTGCTTAACGCCACATTCGCAATTGCCGATGATAATGGTCTATTGCTACTGGACCTTAAAGATCTGAGGTCAATGCTTCAATTTGTAGGCGAACATGCGGATCAGTTCCGTACCAAATATGGCAATATTTCTTCTGCCTCTATTGGTGCGATTCAGAGAGGACTGTTGCAGTTAGAAAAGCAGGGTGCGGATAAATTTTTTGGCGAACCCATGCTCAATATCATGGATTTGATTCAAACCGAAGACGGCAAGGGGGTTGTCAATATTCTAGCGGCCGACAAACTGATGCAGGCACCCAAACTTTACGCAACCTTCTTGTTGTGGATTCTGAGTGAGCTGTTTGAAAACCTGCCCGAGGTAGGGGATTTGGAAAAACCAAAATTGGTTTTCTTCTTTGATGAAGCGCACATGCTTTTCAGAGATGCTCCAACAGCGTTGGTTGATAAGGTTGAGCAAGTGGTTCGCTTGATTCGCTCAAAAGGGGTTGGCGTTTATTTTGTCTCACAGAGCCCGATGGATATTCCGGAAAAAGTCCTTGGTCAGTTGGGAAATCGAGTACAGCATGCACTGCGTGCTTTTACTCCAAGAGACCAAAAGGCGGTAAGAACCGTTGGCGAAACTATGCGTCCCAATCCAAAGATCAACATCACTCAGGCGATCCAAGAATTAGGAGTTGGTGAGGCTTTGGTTAGCTTCCTTGATGAGAAGGGGTCTCCAAGTATCACGGAAAGAATTTGGGTTGGTTGCCCTGGTAGCCAAATTGGACCGATTACCGAGGCAGAACGCCGCGCCTTGATTAATCAATCTTTCCTGACTTCAACGTATTCAAAGACAATCGACAGAGAAAGCGCCTACGAGGTGTTGCAAAAGCGCAATGGTCAATTGGAACAAGTGGAAGAAGCTCCTGCTCCGAAAAAAGGCGCACAAACCAAGATTGTCCATGAAGAGCAATCAGAGGAATCGGGGTTTGGAGATGCTTTTATGGATTCCATGAAATCAATTCTCTTTGGTACAACGGGTCCACGGGGCGGGCACAAAGAAGGCTTAGTGGAGACTATGGCCAAGAGAGCAGTGCGTCAAAGCACCGACAGAATTCTCAGGGGAGTTTTAGGATCAATATTCAAAGGCAGACGCTAGCGGCTCCGGAGGGGCACGATGGTAGGGAACGGAAAAAACTGGAGCGGGAGACGAGTCTCGAACTCGCGACCTCAACCTTGGCAAGGTTGCGCTCTACCAACTGAGCTACTCCCGCGTCTAGAACTTCCTGGAGGCGCGAAGCGGAGTCGAACCGCTCTAGACGGATTTGCAATCCGCTGCATAGCCGCTTTGCTATCGCGCCAAAAAAGTCCACAAAGTTCTTGGCTTTTTCATAAAAAATTGGAGCGGGAGACGAGTCTCGAACTCGCGACCTCAACCTTGGCAAGGTTGCGCTCTACCAACTGAGCTACTCCCGCTTCAAGGTGTAGAACTATACAGATGGTTTTAATTGTTGTCAAACCGATAAGTTGTATTTTTATAACCCATTGATTATTTGTTAATTATTAGAAGAAAAAGTTAAATAAAAAGTGTCACTTCTTGAAGACAAAAGAAAAGTTTCGCTCTGAAACTCACTTACTGGTGGGATAAAAAATAAATTTTTTGAGTGAAATATCCCATATTTGATTCAATTAAATAACAAAATAACTAACTAGGATTTAAACTCAGCCGATAGTGTGGATGGGTGTTTGACTGATGGGACTGAAAGTTTTTAACTTTATTTGCAGTAACGGTCATAGTTTTGAGGCTATGGTCGCTAGTGTTGATGATTTTGAAAAACAAAAAAAAGAGGGACTTTTTCGTTGTCCTATTTGCGATTCGCCGCAGGTGGACCGCCAATTATCCGCGCCTCATGTCAAGGCGGATAACCAATCGTCTCGTCAGCCAACTTCGGTGGATGAGCTAGAAAAAGCGGTCAAAGCAGTCCGCAGCCTTCTTAAAAAGAGCGAATTCGTTGGAGATAAATTCGCTGAGGAGGCTAGGTCAATACACTCAGGCAAATCTCCAGAAAGGCTGATTCATGGTACGCCTACAACGGAAGAAGTTGTAGAGCTTATTGATGAGGGTATAGAGATCTTGCCTATCCCACAACTAAAAACTGACGATAAGAAAATTAACTGATATTTTCTATCATTTCGGAGAGTTCCAGCCATCGGTTTTCGAGCTCTTGTAGCTGGTTCTCAAGCTGTCCGTGTTCGCGCAGTGCTTCGGAAACCTCATCTTGATTGCCCTGGTAGAAAGTGCTATCAGCGAGCTTGGCAGAAAGTTCGTTTTTTCTCTTGCCGAGCTCTTCAAGTTGCTGTTCAACTTTTTTCAGTTCGGTTTTTAGCGGTTTAGTCTCAGCCGCAATTCGAGCTCTTTCGAGCGCCTGAGCTTTTCTTTGCTCTTTCCGATTAGGAGTCGAATAGTTTTCTGCAATAGAAGTTTTTTCTTCCCTATTTTTGAGTTTTCGGTCGGCCAGTACAAGGGCGGCGTATTCGGTGAGATCACCGTCAAACTCGCTTACTTTGTGATCATGGACAAGCCAAAATTGCTCAGTACATAGGTTAAGTAGATGCCTGTCGTGTGAAACTAAAAGCAGTGCCCCTTTAAATTCTGCAAGTGCCATAGCCAAGGCTTCACGCGTAGGCATGTCTAGGTGGTTTGTCGGTTCGTCGAGAACGAGAAGATTGGGCTTTCCCCAAGCGATTAAGGCTAAAGACAGTCTTGCTTTCTCTCCACCGGACATGGGACCGACAGGTTCCGTACTTTGGTTTCCTGTGAATTTAAAAGTTCCTAGAAAATTTCGTAGTTCCTGCTCTCTAATGTCGGGTTCTGCAATTCTGGCCAAATGTTGCAGAGGGGACTCATCATCACGAAGAGCATCGAGCTGATGTTGGGCAAAATAACCGATATTCAGGTTTTGTCCGTATCGGACAGTGCCGGCAAGTGGCGGTATCTCACCGATAAGAGTTTTAATTAATGTTGATTTACCAGCACCGTTGACGCCGAGTACGCCAATTCTGTCACCAGCTCTTACCTCGCATTTCACAGAATCAAGAATCTTGAGAGAACCATATCCAGTATCAAGTGCCTCAGCCATGATAAGGTTCTGAGGGATTTTTTCCGGTTCCGGGAAAGTAAACCGCCATTGACTTGCCGCTTTAACTGGTTCGACTGTCTCAAGTCGTTCAAGCATTTTGATACGAGCTTGAGCCTGGCGTGCTTTAGTTGCCTTATATCTGAACCTTTCGATAAAGCTTTTTAGATGAGAACTGTTTCGTTCATAGGCTTTATAGGCAGCTTCTTGAAGACGAATTTTTTCCGCTCGCATCCTTTCGAAGTCGGTATAGTTACCGGTGTACTTGTTGATGGTCCCGTCCTCAATTGACCATATTGTTTTGCAGATGCTATCGAGAAAGTCTCGATCGTGAGAAATCACGATAATAGTGCACTCTTGTTGCCGAAGGAAGTTTTCCAACCAAATGACAGAATCTAAGTCCAAATGGTTGGTGGGTTCATCAAGGAGCAAAAGATCTGCCGGTCTCATTAAAGCTCTAGCCAGTGCAAGCCTATTTCTCCAACCTCCGGAGAAATCTTGTACCGACTTATTGGCGTCTTCTGGACGAAATCCAAGACCATGCAATATGGCTTCTGCCTTGGCGATGATGGCTCCCTCGTTAAGATCAGTTAATTCTGCAAGGGCATGAGCATAGGCAATATCGTCGGAACTGTTTTGTGCTTCCAATAATTTAGCTTTTGCAAGTTGAAGCGGCTCATGTCCTAAAAGCACCCATTCAAGGGCTTTCTTATCAGTTCCTGTCATCCTCTGAGCAACGTGGGCTATTCTCAAAGGATCGGGAGAATAAATATCTCCGGTTTCAGTGGAAATTTCACCAAGAATGGCAGAAAAAAGAGTGGATTTACCCGATCCGTTCGGTCCGACTAGGCCGATACGTTCTGCAGGAGAATCGGAAAGGTTCACTGAGCTGTAGAGGGTCTTGATTCCTCTGACAATGGAGACGTTAATTAAGCGCAGCATCAGGGTAACGACTCTTTGGTGATTGCAAATACTTGATCCGGTCCGCCTGAACATGGCAACCATTGGACCGGAAACTGCGGGAAATTTTCTTTGAAAGCCTCGGCTCCGTCTCCGAGTTCAACGACTAGTAGACCACCATCATTTAAGTGTTCCCTAGCATGTTTCATGAGCAGTTTGATAACGTCCATACCATCAGAACCCGCTGCCAAGGCAAGAGAAGGCTCATGACGGTACTCCCCGGGGAGGTTTTCCATGGATTCTTCTGTGACATAGGGCGGGTTACATATGATTAAGTCATACTTCATTGAGCCAAGATTTTCAAAAAGGTCACTTCTAATGGGGATAACTATGCCATCAAGACCGTAGTTAGAGATATTGATTTGGGCAACATCCAACGCACCTTGGCTGATATCAACCGCATCAACAGTGGCTCCAGGAAACTCCATACTCAAAAGGATGGCCAGGCAACCGGAACCCGTACACATATCCAGTATGGAACGCGGAGTGGTTTTGAGAAGATGTCCGAAATGATCTTTGATCAACTCAGCTATGAAACTTCTCGGGATAAGTGCTCTGTCATCAACATAAAAACAGAAGCCTGTCAGCCACCACTCTTTAGTGATGTATGCCGTGGGTTCCAATTCATCACAACGACGACTGATATTGTTGAGGATCATCTCTCTTTCGTCATCAGTGAGCTTCGCTTCCAAAAACTTTTCCTCGTATTCAAGCGGGATATTTAGGGAGCGCAGAACTAAAAAAGAGGCTTCGTCCACGGGATTGTCATAGCCGTGGCTAAAAGAGGCCTCGCTATTGTACAGTCGTGTCGTGGCGTAGCGGATGAAGTCCCTGATGGTCTTTAGCGGGAGAGTGGATTTCGGATTCATTTTGCCTTTTTGAAAATATTCTTCAGTGTCTCATAGTACACAGAAACAAGTAAAGATATCTGCTTGACATCGATACATTCATTAACCTTGTGGATCGCCTGATTAGTAGGTCCGAATTCAATAACATCAGGACACCATTTGCTGATGAACCGGGCATCGCTAGTTCCGCCAGAGGTGGAAAACTTCGGTGTGATTCCACAGGTTTTTTCTATGGCTGCCAAAAGTGCTTCTGAAAGTTTAGTTCCCTCGGTTTTGAATGGATTGGCACTCTCCTGCCAGCGTAATTGATATTTCAAATGGTGTTTTTTACACAGGGCTTCTACAAACTTTTCAAGTTGTTTGTGGTTATGCAGTGTATTAAAACGGAAATTAAAGGTTATTTTGCACTCGCCAGGAACGACATTAACCGCCCTGGTTCCAGCGTGAATATTGCTGATCTGAAACGAGGTAGGTGGAAATGCCTCGGTTCCGTCATCCCATTCGGTATTAACAAGATCATCAAGAAAAGGGACTACTTTGTGGATTGGATTAACAACCTTGTCAGGATAGGCGACGTGGCCTTGGATACCCTTGACGATAAGGAAACCGTTTAGGGAGCCTCTGCGACCGTTTTTAATCGTGTCTCCTAGGACGCTATTGCAGCTTGGTTCTCCCACGATACAGCAGTCGGGCTTCATTCCTTCTTTGCTTAGTTGCTCAACCGCAAAAACCGTCCCATCTTTTCCGTCACCTTCTTCATCACTTGTGATCAGCATGCCAATCGTTCCACATTCAGGATGCTCTGAAACAAAACGTGTAGCTGCGACCGTAAAGCAAGCAACCGAAGTTTTCATGTCTTGAGTGCCGCGACCGTAAAGTTTACCGTCTTTAATGGTTGGTTCAAAAGGGGGGAATATCCATCCATTTTCACCAGGAGGGACTACATCAACGTGGCCAGCAAAAAGAAAGAATGGTGTCCCGTGACCTGAAGTTGCCCACAGATTGGTTGTACTGCCTCGATTGATTAATCGGGTCGTGAAAGAGTGCCCAAGCGCTTCTATCAAAACCCGGTTGCAGCCTTTTTCTTCTGGCGTTATTGAAGGACAGGAAATCAGTTTTTTCGTCAGTTCAAGTGCGTCTTTTTCCATTAACCGCATCGTCCTTAAAGCTCTTCATACTTAAAAGGCAGCACGATCAATGCTGCCCTCTTGCTACCCTATAGTCATTAGAGTCTTAGCAAATCGTTAATACTGGTTTTTGCACGTGTTTTCTCATCAACGCGCTTAACAATGACCGCACAATTCAGGTTGTACTTGCCGTCGGCTGAGGGCAAACTACCAGGGACGACTACAGAGCCTTCTGGAACACGACCTCTGTAGATTTCTCCTGTCTCACGATCATAGATCTTGGTGCTCTGTCCGATGAACACGCCCATCGAGATGACAGAATTCTTCTCAACAATAACGCCTTCAACAATCTCACTGCGAGCGCCAATGAAGCAGTTATCTTCAATGATTGTTGGGGCGGCCTGAAGAGGTTCTAGAACGCCACCAATTCCGCAACCTCCGGACAGGTGGCAATTCTTTCCAATTTGGGCGCAAGATCCCACGGTAGACCATGTGTCGACCATTGTGTTTTCATCAATGTAGGCACCGATATTGACAAAAGAGGGCATTAAAACAACTCCGGGAGCAACGTAGGCACCGTTTCGAACCATGGCGGGAGGAACAACTCTAACACCATATTTTTTCCACTTCTTTTCGGAATGAGTGTCATAGCGAGGTTCAACTTTATCGTAGTAGGTGAGATCCCCGGCCCTGATGACGCGGTTCGGGTAAAGACGGAAGCTAAGCAAAACCGCTTTTTTTACCCACTGATTTACTTCCCATTTGCCATCAACTTTCTCGGCAACACGAACCCGTCCCTTATTCAACAATTCCAGCACATCATCGACAGCATTTTTGACCTCTGGAGGCAAATGCTCCGATCTCAGATCTAATGCGGCTTCGATTAAATCTTTCATCGTCTTCATGAAACAAACTCCTTATAGTTGAAACTCTGAGATCCGCTTAGAAGCCTCTTTTACTTCTTCGACAGTTGCTACCAACGCGATTCTCACATAACCTCTAGCTGGATTTACCCCATTGATCTCTCGACCAAGGAAACTTCCAGGTAAAACCGTAATTGCTTTTTGTTCATAGAGCTTTTTAGCATATTCTTGATCGTCTTCAATAGGGGTACGCGCCCAAAGATAGAAACTTGCATCCGGCATCCAAACGCCAAGTGTTTTTCCCATAAGGGGCACGGCCGTTTGGAACTTTTCTTTATACAGGCGACGATTCTCTCTGACATGTTCCTCATCAGACCACGCGGCAATACTGGCTTTTTGGATAGGTCCTGGCATTGAGCAGCCGTGATAGGTTCGGTACAACAAGTAAGGTTTGATGAGTTTGGCATCTCCGGCCACAAAACCACTTCTCATGCCAGGAACATTGGATCGTTTCGACAGGGAAGAAAATACGACGATTTTGTCAAAATCATTCCGACCTAATTGGCTCGCGGCTTGAAGGGCACCCACTGGAGGATTGTCTTCGTCAAAGTAAATTTCCGAGTAGCATTCGTCACTGCCAATGACAAAGTTGTAGCGATCGGCCAGCTCAAAAAGATTAGCCCAATCCTCGAGATTGAGCACTTTACCTGTTGGATTGCTTGGGGAGCAGACAAACAACAGTTGCGTTCTTTTCAAAGTTTCCTCAGGGATAGCGTTCGTATCGATGATAAAGTTATTTTCAACCGTTGTTGGACAATAAACAGGGGTGGCCCCGGCAAGATAGGCAGCTCCCTCGTAAATTTGGTAGAAAGGAGAAGGGATAAGAACGACGGCATCCCTAGTTCTGTCAACTAGTGCCTGTGTGAAAGAAAAAAGTGCTTCTCTGGAGCCGTTACACGTTACGATTTCTGTAAGCGGATCAACTTTGGCTCCATACCTCTTAAAGAGCCAGGCTGAAATAGCTTCACGAAGTTCAGGAGCGCTGTTAGTAGCAGGATACTTTTCAAAAAGTTTGCTGTTTTCATCGAGTGCCTTCATTACAAATGAAGGCATCGGATGTTTTGGTTCTCCGATAGAAAGGGAAATATGCTCAAGACAGTCGGGAAGTTTAGAGTTGGCCAATAGTGCTCTGAGGCGCGTAAAGGGATAGGGGCGGGTCAGCGACAGATCTGGATTCATCTTAAATCTCCAGTTTTATCCACGGGTGGGGTTGTTTGATTCGTAATCAGGAATGATAACAGGTGAGTCTTTTTGTACCCAGCCAGATTGACGGTGTTCGGCCACGACCGTCGTATAAATGCCGCCTCGTACCCACCATTTTGCTTTAAGCCTCATGTAACGGGGATCTAGAGCTTGCACCAAATCATCGAGTATCTTATTGGTTACCGTCTCATGAAAAGCTCCTTCTTGACGGTAAGACCACATATACAGCTTTAGAGATTTCAGCTCGACATTTTTCTTATCAGGAATGTAGTCAAGCAATAATGTCGCGAAGTCTGGCTGCCCCGTTAGTGGACAAAGTGATGTAAATTCTGGAATTTCCATATGAATCCAATAATCCCTATCTGGTTGTGGATTCGGGAAAGTCTCTAATTTTTTAGATGGTACAGAAGGCATCTTGTCTACTCATTCCAATAAATGTACTGACCGATTATAAATGTTGAGAATTCTTCATATGGAGCCTCTCACCAAAAGAAGTTCTTCATAGCCGACATGCTTCTCTAAATTATGGCTATTCACTTCATTTTTAAAATGTAAAATTAGACGCTGAATTTTAGTTAGGTAGGTTTCCGGATGAGTACGACGGTTCTGATTGTTATCGTTGCATTGTGCGTGGTGGTGGCATTGGGATATTTTTTTCTCGTGAGGGAGACACCAAAAGTCCGTCAGCAAAATCCTGTGAAACCTATTCCATCGGTATACCCGGCAACATCTAGCCAGCAGTGGCCGGAAAACGCCTCCAAAGATCATTCTGAGAATCTTGGAAGAGGATTGGAGGAGGGTGCTGTTCCAGATCAACAGGCGGGAGAAGAAATTCAAAGAGAGAATGGGCAGGACGAAGAGTTAGAACTGCCGGAAGAAAAATTTTTGCCAATTGAAGCTACAACCGTCTCATCTGGAACGGATCAGGCGGGTCTTCCTTTGCATGATCCACTACTTCAAGAACTCATCAAAATAACTTTTGCTAAGCCGGTGGTCGGCAATCAACTTGTCGAGTATGTGCGACAGGCAAAGGTTCTTGTCCCCGAGGGACATCTCAAAGTTCTAGCCTATGAGATTAACAGCAAATCGTGGCTGGAGCCTGATCCCATCGGTTTATATTCCGAAGTGGCTTTCTATGTTCAGTTAGCCTCAACTAAGGGAGCCATGAATGAGGTTTCCTTATCAGAACTCTATCAACTCTTTAACCGCATGGAGATGTCGTTTTCTGCCGATATGACTGCAGAAGATGTCAATGTGGTTTCAGAGAGAAGTAAAAAACTTGCGGACATGGTCGTCAGTTTTGGTTTACAAATTACTTTGTGGCTCTTGCCTCATGAAACCGTGACAATTGATCGTTTCGAGCAAGTATCCAGTGATTTGGGATTTAGGCGTCGCAGTTCACATACGTATGAAAAGATCGGAGATTTTTTGAGCGGTCCTAACGGAGAGGCAATCTATCAGAAGGGGATTTTTCAAATTAACTGGCTCAATGATAAGAAAATCGCTTTGTCACTTAATGTTCCCCTAATTGCCCCAGAAGAAAATCCTTTGAGACTTTTTATGATGGCTGCGAACGCCTTTGGAGCGGCCTTTGATGCTGAAATAGTTGATGCAAGCGGCACGGAAATCAACGGTGGGACAATTGCCTTAGTCGAAAAAGAACTGAAGGTCTTTTATCGGCAAATGAGGGAGGCGCAAATCGAGCCTGGTAGCCTTAGAGCGCATTGTCTTTTGGACTAACCTAAGTTCGGCGTGTCCCGCTTGTAAGTAATGTTAGGCAGCGTTTCGGCGAAAGCTGGTGTATTTAGTAATTGGAGATGTTGGTATGGCCAATCAGCTTGATGAGAATCTTGAAAATACCCGACAACGAATGGAGCAACTGACCGAGGAAATCAATCGGCATAACCGAGCTTACTATCTCGAAAATAATCCAACGATCAGCGATGAACTCTATGACTCTATGTTCCAAGAGTTAGTTCAGTTGGAACAAAGATACCCTCAATTTAAAAGCCTTTTTTCTCCAACTGAAAGAGTGGGTTCAGAGGTTAAAAGTGAGCTTGTCAAGGTAATTCATGCGGTTCCAATGCTTTCCATTCACACTGAAACGGATTACACGGCTCAAGGCGCTATAGATTTTGATGGAAGAGTCAGGAGAGAACTGGAGCTCAAGGATTCTGATTCTCAGGTGGAGTACGACTGCGAGCTGAAATTTGATGGTCTAGCGATTAACTTAAGGTATGTTGACGGGATTTTGGTACAGGCTGCAACGAGAGGTGACGGATATGAAGGAGAAGATGTCACGGCCAATGCTAAAACTATCCGAAGCATTCCATTAAAAGTTGATGGTTTCCCGCATATCTTTGAAGTTCGCGGCGAAGTGATCATGCACAAGGAACAGTTCCAAAAGCTCAACGAAGAACAAAAAGTAAAAGGCGAGAAGACGTTTGCTAATCCTAGAAATGCTGCAGCTGGTTCTTTGCGACAGCTTGATCCCTCACTGACCGCTCAGAGAAAGCTTAATTTTTACGCCTACAGCTATGGTGAAGTCAGTGAGATGCCCGCTAACACTCAGTGGGATTTGCTCAGTTATCTGGAATCAAAAGGGTTCCCCGTAGCTAAGAAACGATTGCTTGTCCACAGTCCTCAGGAACTTGAGGATTTCCATGAAAACGTTGCTGCAACTAGAGATGAGCTGCCGTTCGATATAGACGGGGTGGTCTACAAGGTCAATAATTTCGGCTTGCAAAGGCGCTTAGGATTCGTTTCACGTGAGCCGAGGTGGGCCTGCGCCCATAAATATCCGCCCCAGGAGGTCCAAACACAGGTTCTTGACATTACCGTTCAAGTGGGAAGAACGGGAAAACTGACTCCTGTTGCGCGGTTAAAACCAGTTTTTGTTGGTGGCACGACCGTAAGCAACGCGACATTACATAACGAAGAATTCTTGGAAAAATTGGGAATCAAAATCGGTGACACAGTTATAGTCCGGCGAGCTGGAGATGTCATCCCAGAAATAGTTCGCGTAATTCCCGAACTTCGTCCGGCTGGCGCTCGCGATTTCAAGATGCCTGAATATTGCCCCGTTTGTGGTTCTCATGCTTACAAGGAAGTCGGAGAAAAAGATAGGCATTGCAGCGGCGGCCTATTCTGCCGGGCTCAACGGGTTCAGGTAGTGCTGCACTTCGTCAGCCGATTGGCTATGGGAATTGACGGGATCGGCGAAAAACTGGCCGAGCAGTTAGTTGAAAAAAATCTAGTTACCACAGTGGCTGATATTTATCGGCTAAAAATAGAGCAATTGGCAGCCCTCGATCGCATGGGGTTCAAATCTGCTCAGAACATTATTGATTCCATCGAGAAATCGAAGAATACGACGCTTGAGCGGTTTTTGTACGCACTTGGAATACCGGAGGTGGGAGAATCTACTGCCCGAACTCTTGCCTCACACTTCGGCTCCCTAAAGGCACTGGAAAATGCTCCTTTGGAGAAATTGCTTGAAGTGGAAGACATTGGTCCGAGCGGTGCAGAAAGTATTATCCACTTCTTTGCAGAGCCTAAAAACCTTGAGGTGATATCCCAACTTGTTGAACTTGGGGTCCATTGGGAAGACATGCCGGCAGTCAATAAAGAAGAGCTTCCTTTTTACGGTAAGATTTTCGTTTTGACAGGGACGTTACCGACCTTGTCTAGAGACCAGGCTAGTGAAATGATTAGGAAAGCCGGTGGAAAGGCTAGCGGCTCTGTTTCTAAGAAGACTGATTTTGTACTGGCGGGGGAGGCTGCCGGAAGCAAGCTTGCTAAGGCAGAAGCTCTCGGGGTGAAAATAATTGATGAAACGACTTTTCTGGATATGCTAAAGAAGGAAAAACTGTTATGAAGACTTTTGTTTTGATTGGTGGTAGCGGCTTGGATAAATTCGGCCTCTTCGAAGACAGTGAGCAGATTCAAGTAAAGACTCCCTATGACGGCAAGCCTGTTGAAGTAACTCGAGGTACGGTAGAGGGTCTGGATGTCGTTTTTTTGTCCCGACACGGCGTCAAAGTTAAAAGGCCTCCACACATGATTAATTTCAGGGCGAATGTTTGGGCTCTTTCTATGTTTGAGCCTGATTCCATCATTGCTCTGGCCTCTGTTGGTTGTATTGACCCGGAACACCAACCCGGACTAATTGCCATTCCCGACCAAATCCTGGATTACACCAGTGGGCGAGAAACCTCCTATAACACTGGACTTGAAGAAACTATCAATTTCATTGATTTCACCTACCCATTTGATATGGATTTAAAGGAGGCCATAGTAAAAGCTGCCGATGACTTGGACATGGATTTCGTTGACGGGGGCGTATATGCTTGTACTCAGGGACCCAGACTCGAAACAGCCGCCGAGATTGACCGTTTTCAAAGAGATGGTGCGCATTATGTAGGGATGACATTGATGCCTGAAGCATGTTTAGCCAAAGAGCTGAATCTTCCCTATGCTGCGATATGCCAGCTGGTCAATTATGCGGCCGGTAGAGGAGACTCGAAAGATAAAATCGAGATAGATAAGACGGTGGATATTCTGAGAGACACAACTGATCGCAGTGTGAAAATAGCCTTACAAGTTTTCAAGGACAGGAACAAAAATCCTTGATCATGGTTCAAGCGACTCTAAGACCGCAGTTTCAACATCAGCGCAAAACAGTGGGTCGCTAAGGCCTCTACCCTCGACTAGGAAGACGTCCTCGACTCTTTCGCCAAGAGTCGCAATTCTTGCCGTAACCAAGTTAAGTTTGAACCGGATAAGTACTCGGGCAATTGAAGCCAACAGACCGAGACGGTCGGTTGCAACGACCGACAGCAGAAATTGATGTCCCCCTGCATCAGGTCGAAGAGTTACTTGAGGCACGATAGGGAAAAGTCTTGAATGACGTGATAAAAGCCCTTTTATAGGAGGACCTAACGGTTCTACGGAATCAAGTTTTACGGGTAACTCTTCTTCAATTGTTTTCAGCACTGAAACAAAATAAAGATTACTTCCATCATCAACAACGATAAAGGAGTCTACAACCCGGTTATCTTTTCCAGTGTGAATTCTCGCCTCAAGAATCGAAAGGTTCTGCTTTTGCAGATAAGAAACTATTCTTGCAAAAAGTTCTGGCCTATCTTGCGTGAGAACGAGAACTTCATGGGCATTTTGCAGACCGTTTAAAGTTCTCGTAGCGACAAAAGACGTGTTTTGGCCAAGATGTGGCAGTAAAACTTTTGCATGCCAGACGATATTTTGGACAGAGTGTCGCATGAAATAAGCGACGTCAATGTTGTCCCACAACTGTTTGAGTTTTTCTTGTTCTTTTTTGGTGAAATGTCCCTCTAGCAGTGCTTCTTCTCGTCGGGTACCGACAAGCATTTCTCGAGAAATGCTCTTTCCTTCAAGCGCTCCTGCGGTGGCGTAGAAAAGGTTTTCGAGAAGTTGGGCTCTCCAGCCGTTCCAAAGTTTTGGATTGGTAGCACGAATGTCGCAGACGGTGATCAGGTATAACCCGATTAGTCTTTCCATGGTTTTTACTTTGACTGCAAAGTCATGGATAACAGCCGGGTCAGAAATATCTTGCTTCTGAGCAACCTTGCTCATAGTTAGATGTTCTTGGACTAAAAATTCGAGATAGGTAGAATCTTCGTCCGAGAGGCCGTATTCTTTGGCCATGGCAGCTATTTCTTGCGCGCCAATGCTGCTGTGGTCTCCACCACGTCCTTTACCGATGTCGTGATAAAGCAAAGCGAGCACCAATCGCCAATTCTTTTTCAATGAAAGCATCAATTCTGTGCACAAGGGGAACTCATGAGCATGCTCGCTTCGCGTAAATTGCCTTAAATATTTGATGGCAAGCAAGGTATGTTCATCGACGGTATAGACGTGAAAAAGATCGTGCTGAAGTTGCCCAATAATCTTACGGAAACTAGGTAAAAGTCTGCCGAGTACACCCCATCGGTTCATCTCATCAAGTGCGTGCCAGACCCCTCTTTTGGCTTGAACGAGTTCTAGGAAAGTGGCTTTATTGATAGGATCCATTGCAAAGGATTCATTCATCATGGGGTGCGCATGAAGCAGACCACGGTAAAGTTTCGAGGATTTTTTAGGGACCTCTCGATGATTAACTGAAAAAAGGAAGGCTCTGAGAATGGCATGTGGATTATTGGTGAATGTCTTATCAGAACGGATATCGAGCACATCGCCTCGAACGATGAATTCATCGTCAACCATTCTCCCCGGCAGACTGTTTTCATGAGTGATATCTTCTTTGATCGCCTGAAGGATGATGGAGTTAAGTTGACCAATAGTCTTGGCGTTAACGTAAAAACGTTGCATCAGAATTTCGCTGGCACGTCTTCCCGGTATTGGCAGTATTCCCATCTCTTTGGCGACAGACTCTTGGATTTCAAAGACGAGGCGATCTTCATGACGATGACTCAAAAGGTGTAGAAATATTCTCAGACGGTAAAGTCCTGAAGTAACTGTACGCAGTAAATCGCGTTCTTTTTTTGTAATCAATCCCGACTTGTATACTTCGTTATAGGTTCTACCGTAGCCTGCGGCTTGAAGAACCCACATCAGGATATTCAGGTCGCGCAGACCGCCAGGAGATTCTTTGATATTTGGTTCCAAAGCATAGGAGCTATCGTGAAACTTGAGGTGCCTTTGCTCTTGTTCAATGAATTTGGCCCTAAAAAAAGTTTTGAGATCTAGAAGTTCACCCATCCGCCTTTCGTATTGATCAAATCTTTTCTTGTCGCCATGAAGGAAACGGGACTCAAGCATTGCGGTTTGAGCCGTGATATCAATTTGGGCTTGCTGAACGCATTCATCGAGGTTTCTGACCGAATAACCAACGGTTAGTCCTAGAGACCAAAGGTCACTAATGACTGCTCTGACTGGTACTAGCTCAGAGTCAAGTACATCGTCGGGCAACAAAAATAAAAGATCTAGGTCAGAATAGGGGAAAAGCTGTTCACGACCATAGCCTCCAATGGCCGCAACAGAGATTCTTTCAGGCAATCTATTTTCCTTAAAAATCTCTAAAACTGCTCTGTCAGCCGCTTCAGAATGATTTTTAAGGTAGGAAAGGGGGTCACCGCTTTCTAAAAAAGCCCGTGCCAAGGCCTTCCGCTCGTTGTTAAACAGTTCTGTGATTGTCTGAATACTCATAACCGATCTATGTAGGAGACTTCCAGGCCGCCCAACTTGGGGGCGGTTCACAACCAGGCGAGACAGTTAAAACCTCATAGCCATTTTCGGTACATAAAACAGAATGCTCGTATTGAGCCGATAAGCTTCTATCTTTTGTAACTGCGGTCCAACCGTTAGGCATGATTTTCAGGTTGCGTTTGCCAGCATTGATCATGGGTTCAATCGTAAAAATCATTCCCGGTAAAATCTCGGCACCGCTACCCATTTTTCCATAATGGCAGACCTGTGGTTCTTCATGGAATCCGCGGCCCACACCGTGACCGCAGAATTCTCTGACGATGCTACAGCCTTGAGCTTCCGCAAACCGTTGGATAGAGTATCCGATGTCGCCGAAGTGAGCTCCTGGTTTAACCATGCAAATTCCTTTCCACATGGCTTCAAACGTTACTTTGCAAAGATGTTTTGCCGCTATCGAGCACTCGCCAACCATGAACATTCTGCTGGTATCACCATGGAAACCGTTCTTAATAACGGTGACATCGATATTGAGAATGTCGCCCTTTTTTAATATTTTTGAGTCCGGGATACCATGACAAATTTGGTGATTAACCGATATACAAGTTGCTTTAGGGTAGGGAGGGCAATCTGCGGTTTGGTAACCCAAGCATGCAGATCTATCGCCTAATACATCTTCTGTATAGCGAAGCATCAAGTCGTCCAAATATTCAGTGGAAACTCCCGCTTGGACAAAAGGGGTGATGTAGTCCAAGACCAAAGCGGCATCTTTACAAGCAAGACGCATCTGCTCAATTTCGTTAGGAGTTTTAATGATAATTTTTTTACTTAGCAACATGATTTTCAGCAGCAGATCTCAATTTGATTTGACGGAATTCTAGATTAATTGGACTCAAAGTTGAGATTGATTCCCATATTTGTGGAATGAAGCTTTTCAACCCTAAAGTTTTTTTGTAACGATTTCAAAAAACATGGAATTTGTGGGAACACTTTGGTAGAATCCCAGCCCATCGTGATGAAAGTCACGATGATTTTTGTTTTTGAATAGCGCAATCCACCAGCGGGGTTCCGTTCGGACAAAGGTGGATTGTAGGAATTAAACCCTAAAGGAAAATTTAGTATGTCAACATTGAGCATGCGTGAACTGCTCGAAGCAGGTGCGCACTTTGGTCATCAAACACGATTCTGGAACCCAAAGATGGGTCAGTACATTTTTGGTTCTCGAAACAAGATTCATATTATCAATCTTGAAAAGACGGTGAGCATGTTTGATGAAGCCGCCAAGTTTTTGTCTAATCTGGCTGCTCAGGGCGGCAAGATCTTATTTGTTGGTACGAAACGTACGTCCCGTGATGCAATTGTTGCCGAAGCGCAGCGTTGCGGAATGCCTTACGTTGATCAACGTTGGTTAGGCGGTATGCTGACGAACTTCAAGACGGTCAAGGTTTCATTGAAACGCCTAAAGGACATGGAACAGCTTGTCGCTGACGGCGGTCTTGAAAAAATGACCAAAAAAGAAGCTTTGGATTTCACTAGAGAACTTGAAAAATTGAACAAATCCATGGGTGGTATCAAGGATATGACAGGTTTGCCTGATGCGCTTGTTGTGATTGATGTTGGATATCACAAGATTGCTATTCAGGAAGCCAATAAACTTGGTATTCCTGTTGTCGGTGTAGTTGATACCAACCACAACCCGGCAGGTGTTCAGTATGTAATTCCTGGAAACGATGACAGCGCTCGCGCTGTTGCCTTGTATGCCAAGGGGTTTGCAGATGCAATTCTCGAAGGAAAGAATCGTAATCTCGCCGAGACAGCCAAGGCTGCCAAGGGCGATGAAGAGGAATTTGTAGAAGAAATCGTTGAGGAGCCTGCGGCTCAGTAACCTTAAAAAGGTTTTTTCTGAACTGGCGCGGGTGCAGCTAAATAAAGTTGCTCCCGCCACCTTTGAACATCAACTTAATTTTTTTAAGGAAAGAATAATGGCTGTTATTACTGCCTCATTAGTTAAAGAACTTCGTGAAAAGACCGATGCCCCGATGATGGAGTGCAAGAGAGCTTTGACCGAAGCAGAGGGCGATATGGCTCGTGCCGAAGAGATTCTTCGTGTCAAATTAGGAAACAAGGCTACAAAAGCTGCAACCCGCATTACTGCCGATGGTGTTGTTGCTATTTACATTGATGAACCCGCAAAGACTGGTGCCATCATTGAACTGAACTCCGAAACAGATTTTGTTGCAAAGAACCCGGAGTTTGTCGAGTTTGCCAATAATTTGGCCAAGCTTACTGCCGAAAAAAAACCGTCCGATGTCGCTGCGTTGTCTGAGTTGGACCTGAACGGCTCCAAAGTTGAGGATATCCGTAAGGCCCTTATTGGCAAGATTGGAGAAAACATCTCCATTCGCCGTTTCCAGATTCTTAATGCCAAAGGCAAACTTCATAATTACATCCACGGTGGTGCAAAGATTGGCGTCATCGTTGATGTAGTCGGAGGTTCCGATGAAGTCGCCCACGATGTGGCAATGCATATTGCTGCCTCCAAGCCGAAAGCATTAGACGCCTCTGGAGTTCCGGCTGAACTCATTGAAACAGAGCGCCGTGTCGCTATTGAAAAGGCCCGTGAAAACAAGAAACCGGAAGCGATGATTGAGCGTATTGCCGAGGGTTCTGTGCAGAAATTCCTTAAGGAAGTTACTCTGCTTTCTCAGCCTTTCGTTAAGGATGACAAGAAGAGCGTGGGTGAACTTTTGAAGGGCAATGGTGCTACAGTATCGGCATTTGCGCTTTTTGTTGTTGGTGATGGTTTAGAAAAACGCTCCAACGACTTTGCTGCTGAAGTTGCTGCGCAGGCGGCAGCTGCCCGTTCATAAGTGATCATTCAGGAGGAATTACGATGGCCGATACTCCCAGACCAGTAGTCAAACGAATTTTGTTAAAACTCTCGGGCGAGGCGCTCATGGGGGACAAAGAGTTTGGTATCAATCGAGAAACTCTGAAGACCATAGTCGGAGAGATCTCTTCGATTGTTGAGTTGGGAGTTCAGTTGGCCATTGTGGTGGGTGGTGGAAATATTTTCCGCGGTGTTGCCTTGGGATCAACAGGTATGGACAGAGCAACTGGTGACTACATGGGTATGTTAGCCACCTGTATGAATGCTATGGCCTTGGCTGATACCTTGCGCAACGAGGGTATAGAGACTCGTGTTCAATGTGCATTGGATATCGATCAGGTTGCTGAGCCTTACATCCGTGGAAAGGCCTTGAGTCATTTACGTAAGGGCAGGGTGGTGATTTTTGCCGCCGGTACCGGTAACCCGTTCTTTACGACTGATACTGCTGCAGCGTTGCGCAGTGCGGAAATTGGCGCGGACATGGTCCTTAAGGCAACACAGGTTGACGGAGTTTATACAGCTGACCCTAAGACTGATTCAAATGCCACCATGTACAAGTCCATCAGTTTTGACGAAGCGATTCAGAAAAAGCTGAAGATCCTGGATGCCACAGCGTTCACGCTTTGTCGTGATCAGAAGATGCCGATCAGGGTATTTAATCTTCACAAGCCTGGTGCCTTAAGAAGGGTTGTGCTGGGAGAAGACGAAGGGACTTTGGTTCATCTCTAAAAAGTTTTGATAAAAGAACGCACTTTGCTGGTGTTTTTGCCCGAAGTGCGTTTTTTCTTTCTAGTGCTTTTTAGCTTTTTCCTCTCTTTTGTTTTCGGCTTCTATTTTTTCATGAAGTTTTTCGCTTTTTTGCTCTTGGTTTTTAAGCATTGCATTGAATTGTTTTCTCATTTTTGCCATTTTCTCTTCCCCACGAGTAATCAATTTATATCCTAAACTCTTAAAAAATATACTTGAAGTCTGAAATCTGCTCAAGCAATAGATTAGGAATCAAATAGTTAGATGATT
>CANQMZ010000002.1 GCA_947625105.1 uncultured Parasutterella sp. | reverse complement strand
AGCTCAACTGGCGGGAAAGGACTTCCACAGGCAAATATACATTTGCCATCCGTGTAGGTATAGGCCTCCCGGGCAGTACATTCAGCCTTCGATGTTGGATTCGACAAGGCAAAAATAATCGGTTGATCATTGATTCTGGCCATTGCACCAAGAACATAGGCGTTAAAGGCTCCTGTCTGAGCTGCCACGCCAACAATAGCTGTCGGCTTGATCAACTCGATAGCATCCAAGAAAGTTGTACACGGTTCCAGTTTGTGGGCAAAGAATTTCTTCTGAGCCGTCACGCCTTCGCGCCCTTCAACGACCAACCCTTTGGAATCAAAAAGAAATATCCTCTCGCAAGCTTGTTTTTCGGTTAGGCCCTCGGCAACCATTGCTTCAACCAAGAGTTTTGTGGTACCCAAAGCAGCCTCTCCTGCCCCGAGGAACAAGATTCTTTCATCACTGATCTTTGTTCCCTTGATACGAGCGGCTGAATAGAAACCGGCCACGGCAACCGAAGCAGTCCCTTGAATATCGTCATTAAAGCATGTGATCTTATCTTTCCAACGGCTTAAAAGCTCAAAAGCATGACGGTTAGCAAAATCCTCAAACTGAATAATGACATCGGGCCACCGCTTTTTGGCTTCAGTAATAAACTCTTCAAGCAGTTCGTAATATTGATCACCGTCGACTCTGTTCTGTTGGAGCCCAAGATACAGCGGAGACTTCAACAAATTCTGATTATTGGTGCCAACATCAATGCAAACCGGAAGAGTTCTTTCGGGATGAATTCCCGCGCATGCTGTGTATAAGGCTAATTTCCCTTTAGGTATGCCCATACCGCCGGTTCCCAAATCCCCTAAGCCGAGAATTCTTTCACCATCGGTAACCACAATCATGTCCACCTTCTCCTGTGGACAATTAGCTATGCACTCGGCCACGTGTCCTTTGTCCTCAATGCTGACGTATAAACCGTCTGTGTTACGGAATATATGGTCAAAGTCCATGCAGGCTTTTCCAACCGTAGGCGTATAGACGATGGGCATCAACTCGTCAATGTTGTTAATAATGACGTAGAAATAGAGCGTACGGCAACGATGGCGCAAAGAGTCCAACAATTCATATTTCTCAAGGGCATTGTCGGTGGCTCGGACACGTTCCATAACCCGTTTTGCCTGTAATTCCATGGTCAACACTCGAGGCGGCAAAAGCCCCCTGAGTTTGTATTTTTCTCTGGCTTCTTTTGAGAATGCTGTTCCCTGTGTGAAATAAGGATCGCGTAAAGCGGCCGTTCCTGTAAGAATCTTAGACATCAACAAATCTCCAAAAATAACTTTAATTCCAAAACCAAGCCTCTGCCCGATTCTGAATCAGCAGGCTCCTAGGAATATCCACTTGATTGTACAGCCTGAACTACACCTCTTCGGGTTCGTCTAAAACATTTACACCTTTGGCCATCAAAGCCTTTACTTCAGGTATTCTCAAGCGAAGTAGCGTGTAAATCGGCAAGCAGCCGGTCACTTTCACCGTCGCAAATGAAAAGGCCGTTGCCAATATCATTGGCAGTGTTAAATCCCAACACGCGGTCATTTCAAGGATCAACAGAACTCCAGTCACGGGTGCCTGAATAGTTGAAGCAAAAAACGCACTCATTCCCACCGCACAGAAAGCGAGTGGATTCAAGTCCATCCCAAACAAATTTAAAAACCATGCGAATAAATGCCCCAATATTCCGCCCATAAGCAACAATGGAGAGAAAAGACCTCCCGGAACTCCTGTTGAATAGCAGAGAGGAGCAAATAGCCAACGGATTACTCCGATCACGACAATGGTCAAAATCGGAAATGAGTAATTGAGCATGTTCTGGGCTAAGGCATCCCCGCCGCCGGTCAAATCCGGAGCGAACCAAACGAGCAACGCAACAACGATTCCTACGATTCCAGCCTTGATTTCAGGGAGAATTTTTTCGAAGTAGGCATTGGCATTGAGGAGCAGGAGCACGATCTGGTTGTAAAGCGTACCCATAAATCCCAAAAAGATGCCAAACAGAATAAACCCGATAGCTGTCAAGACGGACGGGATGGTGAACACTCGGTCCAAAACCATGTAGTCGGGTTGCATTCCAAGGATTGTCATTGAAACCGAACAACCCGCAAAAACGCATAAAAGAGTCGGGATTGAAAGAGTAGCCTTAACATCCTCGGTCACTTCTTCCAATGTAAACATGGCTCCGCCAAGCGGAGCAGAAAAGGCCACTCCAAGACCTGCACCGGCCGCAGCCATGGTAAGGCATTTCAGCTCAAGAGGTCTGAAACGCAGTGCCAAACGACCGAATGTTGATCCAATAGCCGCCCCCATCTGAACCGTCGGCCCTTCTCGACCAAGAGCCATGCCACTACCCAGACTAAGAAGACCGCCGATAAATTTAACAACGACAATTCTGAACCGCTCTTGAGGCACTTCGTCACGCCAAATGGCTTCTACAAACTGAATACCGCTTCCTTCGGCCGTGGGAGCAAAACGAACCAAAAAACGAGCAACTGCCGCACAAAGGAAACAGACTACAAGTATGGTGACAAATCCCAACCAGCCAGTTTCATGTCCCCAACTGGACAGAAGTGACCGCAATGCGTCTGCTTTGTGGAGGAAATATTGAAAATAGCCTCCGACAAGGCCAGTAAAAAGCCCGGCTAAAATGCATACAAGATAAAACCAACATTTCTGTTCAAGGGTTTGCTTCTCTATCTTCATTTCGAGCCCTTTGTCCGAATTAACCCGGACACTGTCTTTTGCTTAAGCTTAACTACAAAGTTTGGGATTTTTAGAGATAGGCACGCAATTTGAGCCAAAAGGCGCCTTGGTAAAAATCGGCGCTCCGACTGCCACAGCGTATCCTTGACAGCGTTTTCACTTTGTGAAAACGAAATATTCCTAAATATACAAACAGTAACTATAGTCGAGTGACAAAAAGGCACTATCGGACGAAGTCATCAATTTCCTTGAAACAGTCCCCCACATAAAAAAAAGAACTGTCATCTGTCGGAGGAAACCGACTTCGTTCAGTTCTCTTTTCGCTTTTAGAAGCTGACTGTTACAACTGGTCTTTGGCCATTTTTGCCGCACTGCTCTTGGGGTAGCGCTTGATTAATGAATTGAAGGTATTTTTAGCTTCTGCTGTCTTCTTCTGATCCATCTGAGCCATACCGACAATCAACAAAGCATCGGCTGCTTTAGCGTGCTTTGGATAGGTATTGGCCATCTTATTTTCGGTTTCTACGGCTTTGGCAAGATTACCTTTTATGTAGTAGCCGCTTCCGAGCCAATAAAGTGAATCGGCGTAGAGTTTAGTACCTGAATACTTTTTACCAAAGTCGGCAAAGCACTTAATAGCCTTGTCTGTTTCCTTCTTCTGGAAGTATCCGGTGCAAGTACCGAACTCCTGGTTAGCCGCTATCTCACGGTCGCTAGCCGCTCTTGCCGCCCTGGCCTTTGGGTCCATCTGATCAAGACGATTGGTGAGGTCGCCATAAAGATTTTTTGCATTTACTCTGTCCTTTCCAAGCGAGTTGGACATCTCTTCCACTTGCCCTCTAAGTTCCTGGACTTCTTTGGACAGCTGTTCAACCCTCTCATAGAGCTTCATCTGCATTTCCTGCTGAGATTTGAACTGTTCGCGCAATTCCAGGATAGCCTGACGAGCTTCGTCATCGCCAAAAAGCGCATGGGCGGGCGCAGCCGTTAATACAAAAACGGCAGCTAACGTAGATAGTGCTAAGCGATTCATATTGAAAAACGGTTACTGTTTGTTTTTAATCTGATAGTTAATATCGACTCTTCGATTCTGATAATAATCCTCCTCAGAGTGTCCAAGAGCTCTTGGTTTTTCCTTCCCGAAACTGATCGTTTCAATTTGATCAGGGGAGACACCAAGCAAAGTCATCCTTTGTTTTACTGCTTCAGATCTCTTTTGACCGAGGGCCAAATTGTATTCGCGGCCGCCTCGTTCGTCAGTGTTTCCTTCAAGACGAATCGTCACGTTTTTGTGTCTTGCAAGAAATTGGGCATGATTGTTAACAGTAGGCATTTCCTGTGGAGAAACCGTGTAACTATCAAAGTCAAAGTGGATTTCACGCTTTGAGAGAACACCGTCTTTGCTGTTGAGCATCGCCTCAACATTTTCCTCACTTGCAGAATCCTTGTCTTTATCCAAATCAACGGTTGAGCAAGCTGTCAAAGAAACAGAAGCCGCCACAACTGCCAAACCTAAAAAAATTTTCTCAAAATGCATTTTGTTATTCCTTTTATCGAATTACCGGACCCCATGCAGGCTCCCGGATATCACCGGCTCCAACGGACAAACGTGTTCGGGCGCTGCCATCGGAAGATATTGTTGAAAGAACACCTTTGCCGCCGGTATCGGTAGCAAATATGATCATATTTCCATTCGGGGAATAACTTGGCGACTCGTTTTTCCCGAGTTGGGAAAGAGCAATCAAGTTACCCGTGGCTAGATCCTGTTGAACCAGTTGAAACGCTCCGCCACTGCGAACAATGTAGGCGATCAGATCTCCCTTAGGACTTATGGCAGGACTAATGGCGTAGGCGTTCCCAAAACTAACTCTCTGCGGAGAACCTCCGGACACTGCCTGTCGATATATTTGCGGATTCCCGCCCCTGTCGCTCGTAAAGTAAATGTACTGTCCATCCGGAGAGAATACCGGCTCCGTATCAATGGAGTCACCGCTGGTAAATCGACGAACATTTTGGCCGTTGACGTCCATCAGATATATCTTGGTAGGACCGTCCTTGGAAAGGGCGACCGCCAACGTATCTCCGTCAGGACTGAAAGCAGGAGCACTGTTATTACCTTTGAAAGCAGCCACTTGGCGCCTTTTACCGGTACTCAGGTCATGAACCCAAACCGTTGGCTTCCCCGTCTCGAATGTCGTATAGGCGATCTGCCTGCCATCGGGAGACCATGTGATGGAGATGATCGGCTCGCGACTTCTTAACGCCGTTTGAGCATTGTGCCCATCGCTATCGGCAACCATGATCCCAAAGCTCTTCGGACCGTTCTGTGTCACATAGGCAATGCGAGACGCAAAGTCTCCTTTTTCACCACTAATACGCTCATAGATACGGTCTGCAATCTTATGGGCATAAAGCCTAAGATCTTCCACCGGACTCAAGAAACTTGCCTGATCGATTTCCTGTTTTTTGACCACGTCAAACAGCTTGTACTTAATCTCATAGCGACCATCCGGCGTTTTTTTGATTTCACCCACGACCTCGGCCTGAGCTCCAATCGAGTTTAATTCCTTCCAGTTAGGGGTAGCGTCAAAGCTTGGAGCCCCACTATGTTCTCCTACCAACCTAAACACGCCGGAGCGCATCAAGTCGCCACCAACGATTTTGGCCATATCCTCTGGCGCCTCGGAATTATTTGCAAACGGTTCAACAGAGATTGGGAATTGGTTAGCACCAACTCCCAGGATGTCAACCTGAAGTTGAGCATAAGCTGCAGGCATGGCCACTGCCATCCCTGCCAAGCCCACGGCTTTCAATAAAAGTCTTCTCTTAAAAAGGTATTCCTGAGCGTTCATAAAATCCCATCTTTTTACGTTCGGCTAAAACATATTTTCCGACAATATAAAGGGATAGAGCGCGCCTTTTCAAGAACCTTCAAAACTAAACGTAAAAATTAGTTTCAAAGAAACGAAATACCAACCCTATCCCCTGCGCCAAAATCGCCGGTTTAATGACGGAAGTGGCGTTCGCCAGTAAAGACCATGGTAATTTGTCGTTCATCGGCTGCCGCAATCACCTCATCGTCACGGATGGAGCCGCCCGGCTGGATAACCGCAGTAGCCCCGGCATCGATGATGACATCCAAGCCGTCACGGAACGGGAAGAACGCGTCAGAAGCGGCAACACTACCTCTGAGTGAAAGTCCCGCCTCTTTAGCTTTGATAGAGGCAATTCTTGCGGAGTCAACGCGGCTCATTTGACCAGCGCCAACACCAAGCGTCATACCGTTGCGGACAAAGACAATCGTGTTGGATTTGACAAACTTGGCAATACGCCAGGCAAACATCATGTCGGAAATCTGTACGCTCGTCGGTTTGATCTTAGTAACGACCTTCAAATCAGATTCCTTGACTAACTGTGAATCAGGAGTTTGAACCAACAATCCACCGCCGATTCTCTTCATGTCAAAGTCATTTCTTGCGTGACCTAACGCAACCGTCAACAAGCGAAGATTTTTCTTCTTGCTAAAGATTTCAAGAGCTTCTTTGCTGAACTCAGGAGCAATGATCACCTCTGCAAACTGCTTGGAAATCTCTTCGGCCGCCGGTCCGGTCAAAACACTGTTAAAGGCCAAGATTCCACCAAAAGCTGAAGTCGGATCGCATTTGAATGCTTTCAAATAGGCCTCGGCAGAATCCATTCCGATGGCGGCACCGCAAGGATTAGCGTGCTTGATGATGACACAGGCGGGACTATCGAAACTTCTTACAGCCTCCCAAGCCGCATCACTATCGGCGATATTGTTGTAAGAGAGTTCCTTGCCTTGAAGTTGCTCATATCCGGCAAGCAACCCCGGGGCCACGCTCCTTTCTTTGTAGAAAGCGGCTTCTTGGTGGGGATTTTCGCCATAGCGCATGTCCTGGACTTTTACCCACTGGCGAGTGAGGCTTTCCGGGAATTTCGTCCTTGTCGTTACATCATCACCTTTCATGCTGGTGAGATAGTTGGAGATCATCGCATCGTAGTGAGCCGTATGGACAAAGACTTTCTTGGCAAGTTCCAGTCTTGTCTCTTTGGAAACCTCTCCTTTGGCCTTAATTTCATCAATGACCTTCCGGTAATCGGAAGGAGAAACGATGACTGTGACGCTCTCGTGATTTTTAGCTGCCGCACGAATCATTGTCGGTCCGCCGATATCAATGTTTTCGATGGCGTTTTCAAAAGTGCACTTCGGATTGGCAATCGCCTGTTCAAACGGGTAAAGATTGACGGCGATGATGTCAATAGGCTCAATACCGTGTTCTTTCAAAGCCTGCATGTGTTCCGCTACGGGACGACGCGCAAGAATGCCAGCGTGGATCTTGGGATTCAAGGTCTTAACTCTACCGTCAAGCATCTCAGGAAAGCCTGTGTAGTCAGCTACTTCCTGAACGGGGATGCCTGCTTCCGCGATCAAGCGGGCAGTTCCTCCGGTAGACAGAATGTGATAACCCAAATCGACCAAGTCCTTGGCGAATTCAACAACACCGGATTTATCCGAACAACTGATCAGGGCCTGTTTTTTCATCTGTGCTTATTCCTTATGGAAAGTGTGTTTGTCATGTATCCGAGAGTTTTAAATCAAGGTAATCCGACAGCCTGGACAAATAGACCTTTCCATCGGTTACCTGAATATTTTCTGTCACAAAACTAGTCTCTAAGTTTAAACGTTTGAAGTACCAAATAAGGTGCTTTCTGATGGATCGCAAACCGTTAGCCTCACCGTAAAAAGATAGATGCGTTTCAACATGCTTATTTATTGTTTTTGCGATATCTTCTTTTGTCACTTTGGGAGGTTTTACCCCTTTTAACACACAATCTATCTCTCGAAATATCCAGGGATTCCCCAGGGCGGCTCTTCCAATCATGACAGCATCAGCTCCGGTTTTGGCAACGATCTCCTTAGCTTTTACGCCCGTATCAATATCCCCGTTGGCAACCACAGGAATCCGCACCGCTTCTTTGACTTGTTTGATGCTTAAATAGTCCACCGCTCCTTTAAATGCATCAGAAGCGGTACGTCCATGAAGTGTGAGCATTTGGATTCCTAGCCCCTCTGCTACTTTAGCCACTTCTACCGCATTTTTATGTTGTTGATCCCAACCCGTACGAAATTTCAGGGTTACCGGCACCGAGCTACTTTCGACTAAAACCCCTAGCAATTTGAACAATTTCTCCGGCTCTTTTAAGAGGGCGGCTCCACAATCGGCAGAACAAACTTTTTTAGCCGGGCAGCCCCCATTGAAATCGATAATTTCCGCTCCGCATTCAATAGCGAAGCGAGCAGTTTCAGCCAGATCGTTTTCGTTTGCACCTAGCAGTTGTATTGCTCTCGGGTGTTCCTCAGAACCCAACTTAAAGCGGAAACTTGATTTGGAAGTTTTTCTTAAGTTGGCTTGGGACGCAACCATTTCTCCTGGTGCATAAGCCGCCCCGAAGCTCCTACAAATACGACGATAAGGAAGGTCGCTGAACCCGGCCATAGGTGCCAGAAAAACTCTACCGGTGAGTTTCACATTGCCGATTGCGATACCTTGATTAGCCATTTTGTCCTAAGAAAGAACCTTGGTTTTCAACTTTTGCCAGTTCTTCCGGTGTTCCGACATTAGCCCATGAGCCTTCGTAAAGTTCTCCACTCACCGAGCCCCTTTCAACGAAACCATAGAGCCAAGGAAAAAGAGGCGCAAATTCAGGCTTAATTCCTTCAAATAACGAGGGAGAAAACACTCCGATATTTCCATAGGTGAATTCTTTGGGTTCACGAGCGACTCTACCGTCAACCAGTCCCATGTCACCCCTGCGATGATAATCAGGATTCGGCACTAGGACCAAGTGGGCAAGAAAACGTCCCGCTCTAATTTCTCCGGCTTTTTTCAATAGGCTGTGGTAATCAAAGTCGGTCACAATGTCACCTGAGACCACAAGAAACGGCTCTCGACCATCGGTTAACAACGACAGGGCCTTGGCAATTCCTCCTCTTGTTTCCAAGGCGTCTTCATAACGAGTCCCTTCAATCGAGAGCTCTATATTCAAAGAAGAAAAGCGACCAGAAGCAAATTTTTCTTTCAACAGGTGGCTGCAGTGGGCAGCATTAATAACAACATCTTTGAAACCTGCCTTCTCCAACTGAAGCAGTTGCCACTCAATCATGGGGCGACCCCAAACTGCAAGCAACGGCTTGCAGTTCTTAGCGGTCAATTCCCTCATTCTTTTGCCGCGCCCTGCGGCTAAAACTAACGCTTTCATCAGAACGTGTAACCTGCTTTCTGCTCCGTATTTGTGATCCGGTCAAAATATCTCGCAATGGGTTTAAGTGCATCAAATCTGCCAGCTACAGTCTTCACATAGCCAATAAAGCGAGGTGTATCACCAAGGTACTTCGGTTTGCCGTCCCGATAATTGATTCTCGCAAAGATGCCGAGCACTTTAAGGTGCCTTTGAATGGCCATCCACTCAACATCCTCCCAAAACGCTCCAAAATCTTCCCTGACGGGTAAACCTACCCGCCTTGCCTTTTCCCAATAACGGATAGTCCAATCGAGGACCTCGGGCTCAGTCCACGAGATAAAGGCGTCTCTAAACAAGCATGCGATGTCGTAGCTGATCGGTCCATAGACCGCATCCTGGAAATCCAAAATTCCCGGATTGTTCTCCTCAGTTAGCATGAGGTTTCGAGGCATGTAATCACGATGAACGTAAACCATTGGCTGATCGAGGTTCTTTTTGATAATCAGATCAAACATCTTGTCAAACATTGATCTGTCTTCCTTCGATATCTCCCAGCCAAGATGTTTTTTCACATACCATTCGGGGAAAAGCTCCAACTCGGTTCTCAGTAACTTCTCCGAGTAAGGCGGCAACACACCTTCTTGGCTTGCTTTCTGAAACTTCACCAAAGCATCTGTAGCGTCTGACATGAGTCTTGGGGCATTGTCCTTGCTCAAAACGTCAAGATAAGTTTTGGTTCCCAAATCCGACAACAGAAGAAAACCGTTGGCTCTGTCCTCTTCAAAAATCCTCGGGACGTTTAACCCTGCCTTCTGCATCAGTAGATCCACTTTGATAAATGGGCTGACATCTTCCATCGGGGGAGGAGAATCCATCACAATATAGCTTCCCTCGTCTGACAGAATTCTGAAATAGCTTCTAAAACTGGCATCCGATGAAGCTCGGGTCATTGATTCGAGCTTCAAGTGGTATTTTGGTCCTATTCGCTTCAACCAGCTATCGAGTTGCCCTTTGCGATCGGTCATGAAACGTCCTCTTTAAAAGAAATTGCTAAACAGAGACATTAATCGGTTATTAAAGCCCTTTAAACTATAATTCCGTTCACAAAAAATAGTTCTGTGCAATTTTACTGACTAGATAAGAAAAACGCTCAAACTCATGTCTCGGTTTCGCCTTATTTGTTTTTATGCCTCCGTGCTAGCGGCTGCTGTCGCCACGGACGGTCTTTTTGCCGCGGAAACGGCAGATTCTGCCAATAAGGCTCTTGACCTGAGTTTGGCCAGACGCTTGGATATTGGTTCGCCGACCGAAAAAGATGACAGTCCGACTTATTTTTCCGCTTTCAAACAGATTGGCACTCCCAACGAAATCATAAAGCTCATTGATGATGCCGAGGTTCGCAGGGGCGGAGTAGTACTTCGAGGTGACACCATTACCTACACTTTTTCCAGTGATGAGGTTTACTCAAACGGACATGCTCTTGTCGCCAAAGGCGGAACGATATTCGAAGGTCCTTGGCTCACTTACAAGCTAGACGCCGAAACCGGTGAAATGCCAGACGCAAAATTCCGATATCTCCCCAACTCCATGAGAGGAACATCAGAGAAAATTGAGCTCGAAGGAGATGGGAAGGCAAAAATGTGTAACGCGATCATCACCACCTGCGAAGAAGGCAGTAAAGCTTGGTGGATTAGTGCAGACACATTGGATTTGAATCAGATAGACGAATCGGGAACCGCTTATAACTCTGCGCTTTACATCGGTGGCATCCCTGTTATTTACTCACCGTATCTGACATTCCCGATTAGCGAAAAACGAAGATCAGGGCTGTTGACACCAACCTTTGGCATGAACTCCAATTTAGGTGTGAACTTTGAGATTCCGTACTACTGGAACATCGCGCCTAACTACGACTATACAATCACCGCCAAACCGATGACAAAGCGCGGGTTGATGATCGGAAACGAGTTCAGATATTTACAGCCGTCATTTGGCGGAACCGTCAAGTATGATGTTCTTTTTAAAGACAAAGAGACTAAGCACTACCGATACGCATTGGATTTCAAGCATTACCAGCGTTTTGGCAAATCGGGTCCGCATTTAGGAGTGGACTATCAAAAAGTCTCGGATGATGATTTTATTTCGGATTTCTCCACAGACCTTAGAGAATCCAGTGAAGATGTGCTTCCACAAAACGTGTGGTTAAGTTTTAATAGGACTTATTGGAGCACTTCCTTAGGTGTTTACAAAAACCAAACCTTAAGACCGGAGGGACGATACGTTGAGAAACCCTATGAGAGAGAACCTCAGTTCAATCTCAGTGCTTTCGTTGCAGATTTCCATGGTTTTGAACTTTCAAGCCGCTTGACGGCCACCAGATTCAAGAGAGGGTACAAAAACACCTCTTATCGGGCAAATAGTGGAGATGGCGACAGGACGATGATCAATTCGACAATCTCCTACCCTCTTCAAGGCTCATTTTGGCATTTAATCCCGAAAGCTGAATACAGCATGACCTGGTACAGCAATCTAAAAAATCAGGCCCGTGGGATTGACGAGCATTCCGAGAGAATGTTGCCAATTTTCTCAATTGATGGCGGATTAGTGTTTGAACGTAATTCAAATATCTTTGGCAAGGCCATGGATCAGACCATTGAGCCTAGGCTCTACTATGTTTATATTCCTTACCGGAATCAAAGCAGAATGCCTAACTTCGAGAGTTCCGCGGCCGACCTAAACTTCGCTGAACTGTTCTCTCCAAACCTGTATTCCGGTTACGACAGAATCAGTAATGCCAATCAGTTATCCGGCACGATTACGACGCGATTCATTGACGCAGATACCGGGGAAGAATGGTTTAATGCCACCATAGGGCAACGGTATTATTTTGACGATCAGAAAGTTGGGCTGTGGTGGGGACAAGTGGCAAACACGCAGAATAAGAGCGACCTTTTGGCTGCCACACAATTTACCTTGGTAAAGGGATTGAAAGCAGAAGCATCCATCCAGTACTCTTCAGCTTGGTCCCAGCTAGCAAAGGTTATGGCCGGTTTCCGCTACCATCCTCAAGAACATTCGACCATATCGCTGTACTACCAATACAACTACAATCCGACGTTTGATAATCGTCCCGAGTACGATAACTATTACAACATTAAACAAATCGACCTTGGTTTCCAATGGCCGGTGGTTAAAGATCTGTTTGCTGTAGGCCGTTATAACTACTCTTTGAGAAGTAAAAAGATTATCGAATCGTTACTGGGCTTTGAATATCGCGCGGGTTGTTGGATACTTAGAGCTGCAGTGCAACGTTACGTGAGAACTGAGAATCGAACGACAACAAACTTCTTCCTTGAATTGGAGCTCGTTGGTCTCGGTTCATTTGGTTCGAGCCCGATTAAAGCGATCGGAGAAGGGATCATTGGTTACCAACCGGTTGGACCGAAGCCGGTTGAAGTGGGACGTTATGACTACTATGAATAACTTGTCAAAACATATGAAAAAACTTAGCGCATTCATCTTCGCCCTCGGTGCGGTGTGCCTACTTGGCTCTTTGAGCCCTGACAATGCCTTTGCTCAGAAGAACAACTCCAAGGCTGCTACCAAAACTCAGCCGGCTAAAAGCGGCCCCATCCCAGTTGACCGAATTGCCGCAGTAGTCAACAACGACGTTGTCACTGAAATTGAACTTCAACAAAGAGTTCACCAGATGGCCTTGAACCTCCGCCGTCAGAAAATTCAACTGCCGCCAATGGAGGCTCTCAGAGATCAGGTGCTTGAACGCATGATCGTTGAACGAGTCATTGCCCAAAAAGCTAAGGAAACAGGTTTGAGAATTGACGACTCAATGCTTAACGGCGCAATTGAGCAAATTGCACACAACAACGGGGTTACCGTTCCGCAGCTTGAACAACGACTGAAACAAGACGGAATTTCGTTTAACGCATTCAAAAACCAGGTCTATAACGATCTGCTGACTCAGCGCCTCAGGGAAAAGGATGTTGATGAAACCATCCAGATTCCTGAAAGCGAAATTGACCAGTACATCAAAGACCAATTGGGACCAGAGAAACGGCGCGAGTACCAGCTCTCAAGAATTGTCATCGCCTTCCCTCAAAATCCGAGCCAGGCAAAATTACAAGAAGCCCAAGATTTGGCTAACAATGTCTTAAATCAGGCCAATCGAGGCGTTAACTTTGGACAACTTGCCGCCCGTTACTCCAGAGCTCCTGAGGCTATGGAAGGAGGACAAATGGGATGGATTGCGGCGGGTAACCTTCCCCCGCTGATTCTGGAAGCCATCAAGAAAGGAAACACAGGCGACATTATCCCTGTTAGGACCAATAACAGCTTCCAGATTTTTAAGATCAACGCTGTTCGTGATCCGGGTAGCATCGAAAATCAGTCCGTTGAACAAACTCACGTTCGTCATATCATGATGAGGCCGACCGATGTCACTCCGGAAAATGTAGTTATCCAGAGATTAAAAGATCTTAAAGATCGTTTAGATAAGGGAGATGCCGATTTCCAAACGCTGGCACGGTTGCATTCGGCAGACCCTAGCGGCACACGTGGCGGAGACCTTGGTTGGCTCTATCCGGGTGATGTCCCTCCTGAGATGGAAGATCAGATTAAGAAGCTCTCGAAGGGTGAAATTAGCGAACCCATTAAAACTCCTTACGGCTGGCACATATTCCAAGTCCTAGATAGACGTTCGCAAAGCGGAGTAAATGAAAGACTGCGTCAGCAGGCCCGAGAATCCCTCAGACAACAGAAACTTAATGATGCCGTCATTGATTGGGAACAAAGACTCGTTGACCAGGCCTATGTGGAAAAACGTATCAACAAACCCGAGCCGGATTAATTTCGTGACGCCTTAAGTTCTCCTGTAATTTAAGGCGCCTTTTTCTACCCTATGGCTGACGTACTGAAACACCACCACGCCCGAAAGAGGTTCGGTCAGAATTTTCTTGTCGACGATTTTTGGATCGGGAAAATTGCCGAGGCCATTCATCCGGTCGTAGGAGAAAAAATCGTTGAGATAGGACCGGGTCAGGCTGCTTTAACCAAACTATTGATTGAAAAGACACACCACATTGATTGTGTAGAAATAGATCGGGATCTAGTAAGTTGGTTAAGAAAACAATTTCCTCCCGAAGAATTAACCATCTTTGAAGCAGATGCCTTGAAGTTTGATTGGTCAGAATACTGTGCCGGTTCCAAACTTCGGATAGTCGGTAACCTGCCCTACAACATCTCCAGTCCGCTGTTATTTACGCTTTCGACCATTTCTCAAAATGTTCTGGACCAACACTTCATGCTCCAAAAAGAGGTCGTGGATCGGATGGTCGCCTCGCCTGGAGGCCGTGATTACGGCAGACTGTCTGTCTCTTTGCAAAGAAAATACAGGATGGAGAAACTCTTTGACGTGCCTCCCGAAGCGTTCAACCCCGCGCCAAAAGTCACTTCATCGGTCGTCAGGATGGTTCCCGTAGAGCATCCGGAACCGATTGATGATTTTGTATTTAATAGAGTTGTAGCCGCCTCTTTTTCGATGAGAAGAAAAACCCTGAAAAACAATCTAGGTCGTTGGATATCCAACGAAATTCTTATCGGTGTTGGCATAGATCCTTCTGCCAGAGCAGAAACAATCACGCTTGAGCAGTACGTGCAGCTAACGAAAGTGGTAGCGGAAAAAGGCATCGAAATTCCGCTTCCCGGAGAAAAAAGGAACTAGCCCAAAGGAAAATCCTTGAGGCTGATCGCCTTTAAGCGTTTCTCTGCCTCTTTGTAATTTGGATAGTAAGTACCAACAAGCTGCCAAAAATTTTTGCTGTGATTCATTTGAGCCAAGTGAGCCAGCTCATGGCATATCACATATCGCACAAGTTCCAAGTCCAACAAAACCAGGCGCCAGTTCAAACAGATCACTCCTCGGGAAGAGCAACTGCCCCATCGCGTTTTAGCAGAAGACAGTCTCATCTGGCGATATTGCCTACCAATCAAGGGAATTTGCCCCATGACCAAACGAATTTCTTTTTCCAAAGCTTGCCGGGCAAAATCCTTTAACACGGCAACCAATTTGCCTTCAAAAACTTTTTGGTCGTCAATATTTATCGGTTCAAAGAAAAGCAGAATTTGATATCCCTCAATCCTGTCTTTACCTTTTTCCACTTTTTTAATAACTTCGTATTCTTTTCCTAACAAGGTCAATTGGGGATTTTTAAAAAATTGCTCTCTAGTGTCTGCCCGTGTTTCAGAAACTTGTTTTTGTTGCCTGTAATGCTTTTCTATCCAGACTCTTTGTCTTATTACCCAGTTTCTGACCTCCTTGATACTTTGTCTTGCCGGGATATGCACAATAACCGTATTATTCCTAACCACCATAGAAACAGAACGTCTTCTGGGGCTTTTCTCAAAAACCAATGGCACCCAATCGTTGTCAATAAGGATCGCATCGTCTCTGATGCAATCCCAATCGCTTTCATAAAGTGGCGTTACCGGCCTTTGACTGCTCTGTTCTTTGAGTCTTTCCAAAATCCAGTCCGCCTTGGTTTTTAAAACCTGCTCTACATATTCAATCGTCACATTCCTAGGAGCCCTAACAACAAGGGTACCATCTAAACCTATTTCCAGAGCTAGGTATTTTCTTTTGGCATTTCTGACCAATTCATATGAGACCAGTTGGTCCCCGATAGTTACCATAAGAGGTCCCGACGGAGAAGGCGACTGTCGGTCCATTCCTTCTGGCTGTGGTTTTTGAGGCACAACCGGAGTTTTATCTTCTTTCGGGTCAGTGGGAATACCATTGACAAATCCGGCAAGAAACAGTTCCAGTTGCTTAAAAAATGAGTGAACGGGGTTACTCATCAAAACTACCGCTATTTGTAATACTTCGGGCTGATCTTTTTCATCTCAGTTTCAATCCAAGCGGAAACTTTATCGTTAAGTTCATGTGTGGAAAGACCCTGAGGATTGATTTTCGGGCCGAAAACAACCTTGATTTCGCCGGGATGGATCACAAAAGAACCCTTAGGCCAAAATTCCCCAGAATTTAGCGCTACCGGAATAACTTCAGTCCCGGTATCAATGGCAATTCTCGCCCCGCCGCTCTTATATTTAACCGTTTTGCCGGGCCTTGTACGAGTACCTTCAGGAAAGAGGACTAGAGCCCACCCCTTGGAGAAAAAAGAGGGAACTTGCTGCTTCAAGTGCTCAAAAGCGAGCTTACCCTTGGAGCGATCAATACTGAGCATTCCGAGAGAAGCCAAACCCCAACCGAAAACCGGAATCCTATGGAGTTCCCTTTTATACACAAAGCTCAGTTTTCTTGGCAAAAAGCCTGTAAAGGCCAAGGTTTCCCAGCCTGATTGATGTTTAGACAAAAGAATAATCGGGCCGCTCTTTGGAATCTCTTCAGTATTAATAAACCTGTAGCGAAGCCCGCAGATGTTTTTCATCAAGTTAATCACCAAGGCGCACCAGGCACGAATAATGCCATACCTCACTTCTCTTGAAGAAAAAGGAATCATGATGAACAAGCCGAAGCCGTAGACCACGATCACCACGCTGAAGACCAGCCAAAAGAAAGCAGATCGAATAAATGCCATAGTCAAATTTCGGGCAACTTGAATCAATAAATTCTCTGACGGTGAGGCTTAAGCCTCACCTTGTCAGTTACGAAGCTAAGCAGGAAAGTTTAGCCACCTGGTTCATCGTAGTGTGTAAGGTACTCAAAAGTGCAAGCCTGTTTTTACGCACCTTCTCGTCTTCCACATTCACCATCACCTTATCAAAAAACTTATCTACGGGTTCTTTCAACGGTGCCAGTGCTTTTAACACAGCCTCGTATCGACCAGATAAATAGTCTTCATCTACTTCGACACGGACTTTTTGCAATGCATCCCAAAGCGCTTGCTCCTCTTTTTCGGAAAAGAGCTTGGGATTAACAGCGTCTGTAAGTTTCTCCGCGTTCTTCTTGAGAATGTTCTCAATACGCTTGTTGGCTGCCGCCAAAGAATCAGCTTCAGGAAGCGTCATAAATTGGCGAACAGCTCGCAACCGGCGTGGCACGTCAAGCAACAAATCCGGTTCGGTCTGAATAACCGCCTCGATTTCCAAAGCGCTGTAGCCCTGATCTCGGAGCATGACACGGAGTCGATCCATGAAGAAAGCCTTTAGCTCCTTGGATGCATCCTTTACGGTAGGAACAACAGATTCTTCTTCGGTGCCGATTTGAATGAGTTCATCCAAAGAGATGGGAAGCTCTTTTTCAACGAGCATACGTAAAATACCCAACGCATGTCTACGTAGGGCAAACGGATCTTTGTCGCCGGTAGGCAGTTGTCCCACTCCAAAAAGCCCTACGAGCGTCTCTATTTTGTCGGCCAAAGCAACCGAAAGACTTACTCTCGTGGATGGGAGCGCATCTCCTGCAAATCTAGGCTGATAGTGCTCCTTAATAGCCAAAGCCACCGATTCGTCTTCTCTGTCGTGTTTGGCGTAGTACTCGCCCATAATTCCTTGAAGTTCGGGAAACTCTCCGACCATCAAGGTTCTCAAATCCGCCTTTGCGAGCTTAGCCGCTCGTTCGGCCATCATCGGATCAGCGCCAATCTTTTTAGCGATTCGGCTTGAAATTTTACGAACTCTTTCGCTTCTTTCTAATTGGTTGCCAAGCTTGTTGTGGTAAACGACATGTTCAAGACCGGGAACACGAGATTCGAGCGTGCTCTGTCTATCTTGGTCGTAGAAGAATTTGGCATCAGCCAAACGGGCTCGGACAACGCGGGTGTTTCCTTCACTGATCGCCTTTCCTCCGTCTTTAGCTTCAATCTGCGAGACCACTAGGAATCTGTTGGTCAACTTGCCATTTTTATCCCGAAGCGCAAAATATTTCTGATTTTGCTGCATAGTCAAAATCAAGCATTCTTCGGGAACCGAGAGAAACTCTCTATCAAAAATTGATTCGTAGACGACTGGCCACTCGGTTAGAGCTGCCACCTCCTCAACCAAATCCTCTGGCATGATCAGAACAGAATTCAAAGACTCCGCTTTCTTCTTCAGCTCCTCAACCATCCTATGTTGGCGGGCCGGGAAAGAAGGCATCACCTTACCCTTGAGGATTAATTGCTCAGAGTACTGTTTAGCGCCATCAATTTCAATTTCGTTCTTTGTATGGAAACGGTGACCGCGGGTAAACCTTCCAGATTCCAACCCAAAGAGCTTGATCGGCAAAACCTCTGTGTCATACAAGGCCACCACATGCTTAACCGGCCGGACAAATTCAACGGTGCTTCCGTCCTCAAGCTGATAGGTCATCATCTTGGGAATAGGAAGCTTCTTGATTGTCCTTTCCAATGTGCTTTGGAGGGCCTCCTTTAATTTGACCCCGGGCTTAACGCCGTCATAGACGAGCTGATCCTGTTTACCATCGTTAACCACGATCAGATCCGAGGGTTTGACATCCAAATGCAACGCCGCAAGTTTTTTTTGCAATACCGCTGTCGGCTTGCCCTCAGCATCCAAACCCACTTTAACCGGCACGAGTTTTTGTCTAAAAGGCTTATCAGGTGAGCGCTCACTGACATCCGAAATCAAAGTCGCAAGTCTTCTCGGTGAACCAAAAGGTGTAACGACAGAAAAGGGCTCCAAAAAGTCCTGTGCTCTCAACTCATCCGACAGGTTCTTCGCAAAAGCGTCTGACAGTTTTTTTAGCGCTTTCGGTGGCAGCTCTTCCGTTTGAATCTCAATTAATAATGAACCCATAATATCCGCACCTCTTATCGCTTGTCTTGACACATTGGGAACCCAAGTCTTTCTCTTGAGTCATAGTAACTTTGGGCGACAGCCCTTGAGATTTGCCGGATGCGGCTGATATAGGCAGCTCTTTCGGTGACGCTGATCGCTCCCCGCGCATCCAACAAGTTGAAGGTATGACCTGCTTTTAAAACCATTTCATAAGCAGGCAAAGCCAAATTCAAGTCCATCAGACGCTTGGCTTCCCCTTCAAAGTAATCGAACTGTTTCAGAAGTTTTTCGGGATCTGATGCCTCAAAGTTATAGTGGCTCTGTTCAACTTCGTTCTGATGGAACACATCGCCATAAGTAAGCTTGTGCTCGCCACGGGCGTCATGCCAACGGGTATAGACAAGATCAAAAACGTTATCGCAGTGTTGCAAGTACATGGTCAAGCGCTCTAGACCGTAGGTAATCTCTCCGGTAATCGGCTTACATTCAAGACCTCCCACCTGCTGGAAATAGGTAAATTGAGTTATTTCCATGCCATTCATCCAAATTTCCCAACCAAGACCCCAGGCCCCTAGCGTAGGATTTTCCCAGTTGTCTTCTACCAAGCGGATATCGTTGACTTCCGTATCAATACCTAAAGCGCGCAGGGACTCAAGATAGCGATCAACAATATCGGTCGGCGCCGGTTTGAGTACCACCTGAAACTGGTGATGCTGGTGAAGACGATTTGGATTTTCTCCGTATCGCGCATCCTTTGGTCGTCTAGAAGGTTGGACGTAGGCTGCCCGCCAAGGTTCGGGCCCTAAGGCCCTTAAAAAAGTAGCCGTATGCGAGGTTCCTGCGCCAACTTCAACATCAATAGGTTGCAATAACGCACAACCTTGCTTGTTCCAGTACTCCTGAAGGCGCAGGATAACTTCTTGAAAGGTAATCATAGTGTTTGTGAGAATTTCTACTTATCAAATAATTCGGCTATTTTAATCGTTGAACTTCTTTTTATTAGCGGAAAATGCCAGTAAATTGTGGATTGAACAACCGCCTTCAAAAAGTGAAACCAAAATTCGATCTCACTTAAAAATTAAACCTACCGCTCTAAAGGTCAAAATTTGAAAACCGATTGTTCTAACAGTCAAATTGCGTTGAACAGCGGCGAAAAGTAGATCCATCAAAAAAACCATAGGGTTAAGGGATTTCTCCCCAGCCAAGCCCAAAAACGTTCTGAAACGAGTACCGCTAGAAATACGAGATTTCGTTTTTGATTACTCGATAAAAAACGAATTTCTGAAGTTATCTTTTGGAAATTCAGCTATAAGGATTTACACGATTATGAATCGCTTTTATCTATTCAAAAAAGCCTATCGACGATTCTTTCGTCCTATTGCGCTCGGTACTGAACTATTGAACGGCGGAATCAGGGTGTCGCCTCCTCATGAACCTTTAGCCAACTTGGATGGACCAATTCTCAAAGCGATATCGTGGCTTGCCAAAAATCCACAACCCGATATGGCAACTCGTTTGCGAGCAGCAGAATTGATGCTTTTTCAAAACGAAGGAACACAAACTCAGGTAGCTGCCACTTTACTCGCAGATCTCCCAAAATCAACCAACTGGAAAGGAGTAGATCGCTATGTTGTCACTTTAGCTAAACGATGTTCAAAGTTCTACAGCATTAAGAGCTTGAAGGAACCGAACCCTGACAAATTTCCTCAAATCTACAGAATTATCCGTTGTATAGCTGAGTGCGACACGTTTTATGACACTCTCGAAATTCAAGACGAACGGCCACTGCCTAATATGTGCTTTGACAAGCTCTACAGAAGGTGGTGTGCAATTGCCGAACTGATGATAGACAAGCGTTATTACCCCTTTAAGAGTTTGGCTTTGGTGTTGATCAAAAAAATTAATAGAATCATCTACCAAATACGAACCTACGATAACGGTCATTTTGCTTACCGGATCACTGGCAAAGCGGGCGACGTGGACAAGTTCATCGACGAAGTGAGTAATTACTTTTGTTTTAACGAATTGAGAAAGACTCAGACCGAACTGTGGATATCTCAAAATGTATTTTTAAATCCGCAGCTTGTGAGATTAATGGACTGGATTGCCGAGCGTTGGAAAGGTGTAGTAACTATCAGTTTATTGCCTGAAAGTACTTTAAAGATTATTCCTTATCGTACCTACACCAACAACGAAAGGGACAGAGTTCACATGATCAACGAGGCACTCCAAAATGCGACTCTTATAGCTCCGCTTGATACTATCTTTGACAGAAGGATCCTCAATGACGATGAAGCTGATTTGGACCGTTTGGATCGTATTGCTTTTAACAGAGTTCGCCCAATTGAGTCCAAAGTCAAGATCGATCCCGATGAAGAGAGCAGACAGGATCAGAAAAAAATCCGTTCTCTTCTGCCTAAAGATGCCATAAGCTCTTTGGTTTGGCATAAAGAAAATCCGGACCGGGATATGTACTGGTTACGTTTTGATTTTGCCTTAGATAGGGATAATCCTGAATCCTGCAACATAGAGGAGATTCCGGGAAGAAAAGACATTTTGGAATGGATCTCAAAAAATTTGCATAACACCAAAGTCATGCCCATCTATTTTGAGGAGGCAGATCCCGACTACGAGGGAGGACTTTATCTGTATGGAGCTTACCTTGGAGAAGTGCTACTAGATGGGCCTCAGGAAGACCTAGACAAGTTTATGGAAACTTGGGAAGACAGCCAAGGAAAAAGCTTTGATCCTAGATGGCAACTGTTTTGCTGCCTGGCCTCAATGTTCGATTAGGTATTTGACTGTGGATGCATAGGATTCGGTACTCAACAGAACGAAAAACCATAACGTTCTGAAAATAACCTCTTCCTTCATCAAACTCCTTACTCTAGAAATCCTATGAGGTTGAGAGCTTGAACAGTCTCAACCTCTAGTAGAGTCAATCTAGAGACAATGGCCCCACCGTTGGATGAATCTTTCGACAATCCGCCTCCTCTACCTAGATGGTTGGTTTCTTGCTTTTCTTTTTGCGACCTTGCTGTATCTCTTCCAATCGCGACTTGTACGCCCGTAGTAATGTCTCAAAAATCTTTGCATCGGATGACCGAAGATCCAAGCCATAAAGGCGAAGAACTGCCTTGTCATTAGCCTTGTGCGCCAATTTGAGATTCTTAGGCATCAGATCTACATCGTACAGACTAGCTAGATCTACTTTTTGCTTGGCCATTTCCGTTTTTCTCGCCCTCAGAATTTTTTCCGCTGTTTCTTTGATTTTTTTCTTTTGTTCTTCCGTGGCATCCATCGGAATAGGAAAGTTATTAAATACGAGATGGCCGGAGTAACGGTAATCTCCCTTTAACCGGCCTGCTATAGCCCGCACCCATACCATATGGACTGAAGAGTTTAATAAGCCGAAAATAAAAAGGTCGCCATTTGCTATGATGGACAATGAATCAGCTGCTATGACATCGCTCTTCTCAAAAGCCATCGGTATGTACTTGCGGTTTTCGGAGGACACCCTAGGGATTGCGATAAAATCCCGTTCCCTCTGGGGATTAGAGAAGAATTCCATTGGAAATTCGGCTTTTTTTTGAGTTGGTTCCGCTTCGGAATCAAGGCGGAATTGCCTTATGTTACGAATCCTTCTCTTTACCTCTTTGTTACTTTCTATAAGACCGACAGGAGCGTCCTTGAGCCACAGACAATAACGTGTCTCCTGTTTGCTCGCATGTAGAAAATCTTTTGCGCCAACATAACGTCTGATATATGGCTTAATGGCAGGTGTTTCGCCTTCTATGGCGTTCTTTTGCTCTTCACTCAAAATGAAATTTCCATCGTCAGCCGGCTTATTTCCCATTGTTGTTTTTAATGGGCTAAAAAGAGATTTGCCACGGGATTGGACCAATACCTTAGCTGTATCAGCACTAAGTTCACACAGATAAGGGCTGAGGTAATCCACGCATTTTATTTCGGGCGCAGAGGTAGGTGTCTTATAGATAAACAATTTTTTATCATTCCTATCCATTGGACCAATACCTATCACCACACAGTAGACCGCCGCACTGTTACTTCCCTTGATCCCATTTTCCCATTTAAACGTCCGATGAGCAAAATTTATTTTTATCTCATCTCCAAACAGTTCTGACCACAGCGGATATACCTGTTCTCCCTGGGTAATAGAATTAGTGGAAACAAACGCCGCTTCGCAATAGTGAATTTTTATCATTTCTGAAGCTTTTTTGTACCAACCGCACACATAATCCAAGGAGTGACTGTAGCTTTTCTCGTGAAAAAGTTTTGCCACAGTATTTCTCTGATCAGGTTCCATATTGGAAGCACCAATGAAAGGTGGATTGCCTACGATATACGCTTTCCCTTTCGTAAATGGAACAAATTCACTCCAATCTGTCTTCAAGGCATCAGCTTCTAGAATATGAGCCGATGTGGTTAACGGAAAGAAATCTAAATTTTCTGTGCTGACAATATCTAGAGTTTCCTTCTTCATCTGTGAGTCCGCAATCCACAAAGCCGTTCTTGCGACAGCACAGGCAAAATCATTTATTTCTATACCATAGAAGTTAGAAATATCTATTTTGACTGGATTATCGAGCATCATTTTTATTTGGTACGGCTCCAAAATTCGCAGAATATCGTTTTCAATTTTCCTTAAGCAAAGATATGTTTCGGTCAGAAAATTCCCACTTCCACAAGCTGGATCTAGGAAGACATGGCTTGCCATATCTTCACGCAACGCTTCAAGAGCTTTCTTCCTCTCAGAGTGCTTTTTCAGGGCACGTGCTCTTTGGAATCTTGCTTTGAATCCGTCTAAAAAGAGAGGATCAATAACTTTATGAATATTTTCTATGCTCGTGTAGTACATCCCTCCTTTCTTTTGAGTTTCAGTGTTTAATGTACTTTCGAAAACGGCCCCGAAAATGGTGGGATTTATATCGCTCCAACAAAACCCACGACTACATTCGTTTAATAGTATGTCTACAGCTTTTTTATCAAAATTCGATATCCCCTCTTCCGCATTTTTAAAAAGTCCCCCATCTACATAGGGAAATTGCGAAAGTTTGGGGTCTTCGTTTGGATCTCTATCTTCCTCCTTAGTGTTAAGGATCCTAAATAACTCCTTAATAGCCGATCGGAATCTATCAGGGGCAACATCCTTTAAATATCGGTAAAAAGCATCGTTACTGTGAAAAAGTCCAGCATCTTCTGAATACAGGCAAAATACTAATCTTACGATTAACCTATTGGCGAGCATGGTTCTTTTTTCGTCATCCACATAAAGATGAAGTAGGGTTTCGTAGAGTTTTGCGACAATTTTTCCTGCCTCTACAGAGAGTTCATGCTCTTTTCTAATATTGTCATTTTTAGGATTGACCAAAAAGGAAAGATACTTGTACTCACGCTCAAAGTTTTTTAAATAAACGATTGTCGGTTCTGGATCGGAAGCTGAATCCATGTCATAAATGTGAAATTCATGAAAATTACAAGTGACAATCCACCTCGGCTTTTGGCTTCCACCGTAGTTGTTCCAATAACTTTTTGCCTGCTCATAAGGTGTAAGGCGCCCACCTCTTTCCTCAGCTTTTAAGTCAACGTTATAACTTTTCTGCTCCACGAGCACCCTAACAACATCTTTTCCAACCAAAATATTCGGTCGTCCTGTTTTCTTCCCTCCAAGTTTTACAGTATGTTGAAATTGCAGGTATTCGTAAGGACGTTCAAGCCCAAAAACCTTTTCCAACAGTTCTTCCCAAAATTTCTGGTCTGATTCAATTTCTTTCGGTTTTATCTCAAGCCACTTATCAGCAAATTCCTTAGCAGCAGCCTTTTGTTGTTTTAGAGTCAATGTTCTCATCTTTGAGTCACCTGACACGGTTGCGACACCTTTTTAATAACGCAAAATATAGCGATAGAAATTGATGGAAAATTAAAGGCAGACCGTTTTCCACCTAGCTCTTTTTTATATCTTGCATACGAACTTAGCATAAAGCTCGAATCACATATTATTGACGCACCGGAAAACAAAATAAAGCTCATGTGGTGAATATCCAGGTATCCCGCTCCGGAACCTTTCCTTCACAATCATTCCTGAGATCTAGTACTTCCCTTTCCCATGATTAGATTTAAGAGGATCGCGGCCAATGTGGCAGTTCCTATTCCACCTAAAGAAAAACTGCCAACTTTTAAGCTGAAATCTCCGGCACCCACGATCAAGGTTACCGCCACGATGATTAAATTTCGGCTGGTAGATAAGTCCAGTCGATTATCGATCATGATTCGGACGCCTGCGGCGGCAATGAATCCAAAAACCACAACCGAGACAGCGCCTAACAACGGACCGGGAATCGTCTGAATCAACGCACCGAATTTCGGAGAAAAACTAAGGCAAATAGCGAAGAAAGCAGCTACCGGAAAAATCAGCGTGGAATAAACCTTGGTTGCGGCCATCACGCCAATGTTCTCGCCGTATGTCGTAACACCAGGGCCACCAAAACAGCCGGCCACAATCGTAGCGATACCATCGCCAAAGAAGGAACGACCGAGATAGGGATCCAAATTTCTGTGTGTCATGATGTTGACTGCCTTGATATGACCTAGATTTTCAGCAACGAGGATGACCACAACAGGAACAATGAGAATGATCGCTTCCCATTGGAAAACCGGCGCCGAAAACTGAGGTACTCCAATCCAGGAAGCATCAAACAAAGGACGAAAATCAATAGGCTTTCCGAGTCCCATTATATTGGTAAGCAACCAATAGAGAATGTAGGAAACCACAATGCCTACAAGAATCAGCATCTTTTGCAAAAAGCCCCTGAGGTAGACTGCCATAAAGCCGATGATCAGAACGGCAACTGAGGCGTACCACTGTTCAAATTGTGTTGTGCCCATACCCTTGATGGCCACAGGAGCCAGATTCAGACCTATTGTCATCACAATGGAGCCGGTAACTATTGGAGGCATCAGTTTTTCAATCCAACGGACGCCAACGACCATAACAATTAAACCGATGAAAGCGTAAACCATGCCGCAAGCGATCACGCCTCCCATCGCAATCGGAATGTTCGGGTTAGGCCCTGAACCGCTGTAGCCGGTTGCCGCGATTACCACGCCAATAAAGGCAAAACTAGAACCCAAATAACTCGGGACATGGCCTCCGACCATAAAGAAAAAAATCAAGGTACCAATGCCGCTCATAAGGATCGCCACGTTAGGATCAAGCCCCATGATTAACGGAGCGAGAACCGTTGATCCAAACATGATCACCACATGCTGCAGACCCATGGCAAAGGTCTGATGAGCCGGCAGTCTTTCATCGGGAGCAATGACGCCTTCAGTCTTTAATGTCCATGAAGGAAAATACGATTTCGACATTTGTTTCTCCAAGGGTTTCCCGAATTTTAAAAGCTGGAAACACACTTTTTCTGAATCTGCTTGTATCAGGGAGAATTCCTACCCTACCAGTGCATTAAAATTCGCAGACTTTAAGAATTTCATTTTATGGTTATGACTGCGATAAACACCGAACTAGACAGGGAAGTAAACAGGCGGAGAACTTTTGCCATCATTTCCCACCCTGACGCTGGTAAGACCACTCTTACGGAAAAGCTTCTGCTTTTCGGGGGAGCCATTCAATTGGCCGGAGCCGTCAAAGGACGTAAGGCCGCCCGTCACGCCACTAGTGACTGGATGGAAGTGGAAAAACAGCGCGGAATCTCAGTGAGTAGCTCGGTGATGCAGTTCGAATATCAAGACCACGTCATCAACTTGTTGGATACGCCGGGACACGAAGACTTTTCTGAGGACACCTACAGAGTATTGACGGCCGTGGACTGCGCAGTCATGGTCATTGATGCCGCCAAAGGTGTCGAGGCCCAAACGATCAAACTTCTAGAGGTTTGCCGCCTGAGAAACACACCAATCATCACTTTCATCAATAAGCTCGACCGCGAAGTTAAAGATCCCATCGAATTGTTAGGCGAAATCGAAAACGTATTGAAGATTGATTGCGCTCCCATTACTTGGCCTATCGGTATGGGAAAAACATTCCGCGGAGTTTTTTCTTTGCTCGACGACAAACTCAAGCGTTTCACTCCCGGTGGAGAAAAACTTACCGATGACGTGGAAATTATCAAAGGGTTGAACAATCCAAGATTAGATGAACTATTTCCTTTGGAGATGGGATTCGTTAGGGAGAGTGTTGAATTAGTCCAAGGTGCCAGTGAACCATTTTCACTGGAAAGATTTCTCAAAGGAGAACAGACTCCCGTATTTTTTGGCTCCGGGGTCAATAACTTCGGTGTGGAAGATGTGCTCCAAGCGTTAGTCAACTGGGCTCCTATCCCTCAACCGAGAGACGGCGAACTTCGAATGGTTGAACCTGACGAGGCCAAGTTTTCCGGTTTTGTCTTCAAAATCCAGGCAAACATGGATCCCAAGCACAGGGATCGAATCGCGTTTTTCCGTGTCTGTTCGGGAAAATACAAGTCCGGTTTGAAATGCTTCCATGTAAGAGAAGCCAAAGAGATGAAAATCCCCAATGCGCTTACCTTCATGGCTAACGACAGAGTCATCATGAATGAAGCCGTAGCCGGCGACATTATCGGCATCTATAACCATGGGCAACTCCACATTGGAGATAGCTTGACTGAAGGGGAGGCTCTGACCTTCAAGGGCATCCCCTACTTTGCTCCAGAGCTTTTCCGCGTTGCCCGAGCTAAAGATCCTTTTAAAGCCAAACAGCTTCATAAAGGGCTTAAGGAGCTTGGAGAGGAAGGCGCCATTCAGGTTTTTGAGGACGAGCTGGGTGGTTTACTCATTGGCGCAGTCGGTCCCTTGCAGTTCGAGATCGTCGCACAGCGTTTGGCAACCGAATACAAAGTGGATGCCCTCTATGAGAACACCCCGGTTTCCACCGCCAGATGGTTGGTTTTCCCGGATGAGCAAACCAAGAAAGATTTCATGAAAGAGCAATCAGCCCGATTAGCCACCGATGCTGACGGCAATATTGTTTATTTGGCTACGAGTGTCTATAACCTGCAAACTACACAAAAGCATTGGCCAAAAGTCGAATTCCATACGACTCGTGAACACGGGCAAACACTCTGAATTCCTTCTAAAAAACCGCAACTCCGGTTAGAACGGTGGTCGGTCCGGTGTGCAAATTCGGCTTCCCGGCCCCGATCAACTTTTGTTCAGCGGAGACAATACTCGAGGCAATATGCCATGAAGTTTGGCTATCAAAACCCCATAGTTGACCATCGGGACACCGCTAGCCAAACATTTCCTCTGCCGCCACAGCATGGCTCTGCGATTAATCATGCATGCGCCGCAATGAATAACCAACTTGTACTGGCTAACCTCTTCGGGAAAAGAATCTCCGGTGTACCAATCAAAGTCCAACTTTCCACCTACATATTTTTGAAGCCAATTCGGAATTTTTACCCGACCGATATCTTCGGCCTGACATTGGTGAGTACAGGCCTCGGCAATTAACACCTTGTCTCCCGGCTTGAGACGCTCGATCGCTTTTGCGCCATCAACCAATGCGCTTAGATCCCCCTTTTTCCTTGCCATCAATATCGAAAAAGATGTAAGCGGAATATTTGGCGGCGTCATCTCATTAGCTGCCTTAAAAACTTGGCTGTCGGTAACAACCAAAGAAGGCGGATTTTTTAGGTTTGCCAGTTGCCCTGATAACTGATTTTCTTTTACGACAAGAGCGTTGGCACCTGCGTCTAGCGTATCCCTTATTGCCTGGACCTGAGGAAGGATCAATCTTCCTTTCGGTGCGGCGGTATCAATAGGAACGCAAAAAACTACCGTATCTCCGGGGCGTAGCAAATCTCTTAACAGCGGGGCATCATCAAAGGCCCTAGGGGCCAACTCAACAATCCTTGCCCTCAAATCGTCAAAACCAGTGTCTTTCTCGGCACTGACGATGTAGACCGGTTCGTTTGCACGATTTTTGATTTCTGTGGCCTTGATCTCGATATTTGCGGCGATATCTGCTTTATTGAGTACCACAATAGTCTCAACTCCGAGAGCATGAAGCTCTTTGAGCAAAGTTGCCTCGAACTCGGAATACTCGCCAGTAGCATCTATCACGAGCAGAGCAATATCAATCTGCCCCATCACCTGTCGGGTCTTAGCAATTCGAAGTTTTCCCAAATCACCAACATCGTCAATGCCGGCGGTGTCCACCAACATGACCGGGCCCACCGGCAAGAGCTCCATTGCTTTAAACACCGGATCGGTAGTCGTTCCAGCCACCTCACTGACTAGCGCGATGCTTTGTTTTGTCAATCGATTGATCAGACTCGACTTACCGGCATTTCTTCTTCCAAAAATACCTATATGAACTCTTGAGCCCTTAGGCGTCTCGTTAAGACTTGACAATTGACTGCCCTTCTTTAATTTCTATTTTGCGTATTCTCTCCAATCTCCCTTGTCCATCTTGACGAAGACCTTATCTTGGTACTTGAGGACAACGGCATTGGCGTTTTCAGAAACCGGATACGTCTGCGGAAGATCCTTAACGAGGTCTGTCAATGGGATCTCACCTTCCGGCTTAGCAAAATAGTTTGTCTGTAAAACTCTTCCGATTAGGGTGCTGAGCGCCAAATAGCTCGTGGGTTCCTTAACCTGGACAGGAGCACCCTTCGGTGTGAGGCCGATAAACTTGATTAAAACAGGTACCTTGGTGATCGCGGGAGAGGGAATATCCCTAAGGTGAGCAACTTGGACCTTGTCGCCTCTTTCCGCCGCACCATGTTCCGGCACGACCACCAACATCACTTTTCTACCCGTCTTCTGCACATCCGAAATAAGGGCGTCCAAATCATCCAGCATGGTTTGGGCTCGGGGTTTGAAAGCGGCCAGCCTCCTCTTTCCGGCAAAGCGGTTGCCATCATGCAAAGCGATGAGATTTATAAATGTAACGGTCCTTTGATCTTTGTTGGCTTGCAGGCTCTTTTCCCAGTCTTGAAAAACAGCCTTCGTATTCCCAATCGGTTCTTCATCAAAAGAGTCGTAGGCCTTGGGATAAGTCATTGGTTTTAACTGAGGACTCAGACCGGCAAGATGCCTGAGACTCTGATAAAAATTATCGTATTGACCGCTGTGGTCCATAAAAACGTATTGGTTGTATCCGAGTCTGGCTAAACGGTTCATTATTTCGCAGTCAGGATTTCTAGCCTCATAGAGATCGTCGTGCGATGGTTGCCCGCAAGCCGACTTCAATAGCCTTAGAGCAGCGGGACCTGAATAGGACGTCGCGGAATTGAAATTATCGAAAGCAATATCAAATTTGGATAAAACCTGGTGCTTATCCAAGCCTGCGGCCGCCATATCATCATTTGACAAAGAGCAGATGTTCAGCAACAGAATATCGAACGGGGTATCTTCCTTACCGAGTTGCTCAGGCCAAACCGCACGCCTTTCCTTTTCGGAAAAATAAAAAGCCCTCAGCCACTCGCTTAAATTCTTGGAGTTGGCCGGTTCGTTTTGCGGTATCAAGTCAGAGCTCTTTTGAGCGGGTTGTTGTTCGGCAACTTGGTGGACGGGCTCAACCACCTGAGCCGTTTGCACCTGGGGCGTTTGTTCAAACCAAGGCTGCCACAGCGGAGCGCAAAAAAGTATCAGAAAATAAGCGATGGTGAAGGTGGTAACGCGAATGTAATCCCTGAGGGCGTAATAGAAAATAATCAATGCCAGTACGATCCCCACCATCTGCCAATTGATGAAGTTGTAGACCGACTCCAACAAATAGCTGGTATCCATCGCCACAAGATTGTGGAAATTGCCGCGAATGCTGTCAATCCCGGGGAGCCAACTCTCGTTGTAGACAAGAGCAACCGCAGCGATAATGGCAATGAAATTCCTTAGCCAATGCAAATAACGATTCCCGACAGGAAAAAGAACAAAGGCTATCAGGATGATGTTGTATTGAAAATTGAGCGACAGGTAGGAAAAGCTAGAAAGCAAAAACTCAGAAATGAAAAAAACATTCCAGAGACCAAGTCCCGTCCACTTGATTGATCTCCTTCTTGTTTCTGCCATTTAGCCGCTCCTATTCATTGGCTTTGGGTGTATCGCCCTGGACCATCAAGTCGACTTTCGGGAAGAACAACTCGCCTTTTTCATTAAAGGCGTAGTGCTTGTAGTCGAAGCCTAGGCCAAACAGCGTCAACACGTTGCGGTAGTAGTTATCACCTTTCATCTTGCTCGCGGTCAGCACCGTGCGGATAATTCCACCGCTTTTCTCGTTACTGAGATATGGTAAAAAACATGCACCGAAGGCATTAACATCCCTCGTGCTAACGGTCATATCCGAAATGTTCACTTCCTCGGGAGGTATGTTCGTTTGCCTTACGATTCCGATCATCGGGGCATACAATTTGGCAAGTACCTGATAGTTTTGGTCTTTCGGCGAGAGAATCGAAGCCCACAGATAGGTTCTGATGGCGTTGTAGCTACCGATCATTTTGTTTTCGTCGATAAGAACACCCTCGGCATTAAATTTGGACCAGTCCGGGGCAACTCCAGTGGGAGCCGATCTGATCATGGCATTTATCGATCCCTCGAGCACAGGCAACCAATAGGAATCATGCTCAGCAAACCTTCTCAAGATGTGAGGCGGATAGTAGCTTGGGTTAAGAGTGATAATGCCCTTATCTTCAAAACCCACTCTTCCGGGAAGAATCACCTTCCCTATCGTCGGTATATCACGAACCATCTCTTTGAGTTTTGCCAAATATTTGTTAGCCAAACTCATGTATTTTGGTTCGTGCCAAATGCGGGCCGCCTCAAGAAGACTGTAAGCGATCCACATATCGGCATCCGTGGCATTGTTAGTGTCAAGGATTTTTCCCTGCCCGTCTTTTTTACCGTCGGGGATTCCCCACAGCCATGCAGGTTGATCTTCTCCGAGATTCTTTTCCGACCACTGAAGTATCTTGTCAAAAGACTGACGGTCATTGGCCACCAGTGCAAAGAACATACCGTAGGATTGACCTTCAGAAGTGGTGATGAGTTTTGTATCCGAGTAATCAACCACTCTCCCCTCTTCGGTCACATTGACCGCCTTGAATTCGTCCCAAAGGTCCCAAGCAAAAACGCTCGTGCTGAGGAGGGCACAAAAGAGAAAAATCAAGAATTGCTTTACTTTCATGACTAACTCCTAGTGACGACGGCTACGCAACCGTATAACCGAGTGCATGATGTAGAAGACACCACCGGCAATCAGCAACGCGCAGATCAGAGAGAAGAGCACCAACAGCAAAGGTTGATCAAGCAACGAGTACCAAATTCTTTGATGCCAAGGCAGGGAACCAGAAAAATACGTCTCTCCGACCATATAGCTAGCCGGTTCCGCGTTCGGTTTAATAATCGCCACCGCTCCGCCGATCTGCTTTAAATCTCCCGGATTCATCAGGCGCTTATTGAGCAAGAAACTTCCATCCTGGCCGTCACCGAACAGGCCGACTATTGACCTTTCCGAGCTATATGGGGACTCATACTGCACCATAGCCGCAATGCCCGTATCTTCAGCGTAAGTGCTGTAGGCCACCTTGTCAGCATCCGGAGAAAACGTACTCTTTAATTTCTGCCTCAACGCATCGAGAATAATGAGAGGATCGGCCTTATCCATCGTACCGATTTTTCTGTCTGTCTCAGCAATGACCAAAATATCCTTGTCCTTAGCATTATCCTTGCTGACGGAAGAGGCGACAGTCACTTTGGTCGCCGGGTAGCCAGTTTGCGCAGACAGGCGACCCAAGGCGGTAAACAGGGTTGATAAAACGTTTGCCGGGGCATTTTCCTCAATCAGCACAAGAGTCTGTGACAAGTCTGCATACTTAGTAAATGGGAAACCACTTACCGTAAACAGTTTCAAATCGGGAAGTTTCGCGAAGTGGTAGAAGCCACTGAAATCAATCGTAGAATTGGGATCAACCTCAACTTGGTTGGGAATAAGCGCCACTGATTTGCAGTTTTCAGGAGAACCACCTGCGACAGCCAATCCGTACTGAAAGTCAAAAGTGAGCATGTTTTCCGGGGAAAGCATGTCGCTAGGGATTGACGTCCCATTCCACAGGTTGGCTAATCCGTTTAACAAAGAGAACTGGGAATTAAAGGAGCTACTCGTACTCTTAGGACTCAGATCATAAGATTCAACCAAGTGATCATTCAGGAGGAATCTCATCTGTGCCGGCTCGCCCGTTGTCGGCTTGGTGTAGCGATAGCGCAGATCTAGATTCACATTGCTTTGATTGACCATGAAGAGATCGGGCGGCAACTTCAATTCCAGCTTGATGGGAGCCGGATGGAAACCCGAGCTCGTCAATTGCCCCTTGTACTTGGCAATTTGATCAAAGCTTACCTTTTTATCAGTTCTGATCCAGTCGGGCGCATCGTAAGGAAGCCTGTCAGGCAGGGCTTTGAATCCGACAATGCTGACCGTGTCACCAGCCAGGCCTTTGTCGGCTGTAGCAAGCCATCGAGTTGCCGTGATCAGATCGGCCTCGTCTCGACCTGAAATCACTAAAATCTTGGCATAAAGGCTGTTGGGCGCATCAATGATGGATATGGTCGGAGCCTGGACTTTAGGCAGGTTTTTAAGAAATTCGGGTCGGTCCAAATTAGTCGCGAAGACCACGTAGTTCTGTTCAGAGGGCTGCTCGTTAATGTAGACGGGGTATTCGATACCGCGCCACTGGGCTTTAACCCCGCCCATGGAAGCAAATACCGCAGCCGCAGTCTTCATCAAATCGCTCGGTTTATTAGCAAAAACGATCGGAAGAGAGGTTGAAGAGGGATTCTGAGTATTTATAAAGGGAATTGGAAAAAGCGATAAATCGTTGGCCAGTCTGATCTTTTGGGTATTCAAAGTGAGATAACTTGATTTATCCACTGTAAGCCAAAGGGCGGGATTGGCAATAGTGCCGCATACCGTTGTGTATTGTCCAACGAACTCCAAGGTAATCCTGTTTGAATCCTCGATCTGCTTAGGATTAAATTCAACGGTCTCAGATACTTGCTTACCCAACTGTTCCTTAGTTATCGGCAAACTTTTCTGCAGTTGACCATTCAAATAAACATTGAGTTGGCTTTGCTGTGGGATCAGTGCCGGAGAGGGGGTATAACGAACAGTCACCGAAGCTTTGGAAATGACTTCATTTTTGGTTGAATAAAACCGAAAACTTCTCTCGTTGTAGATACCCGTCATCTTGATCTGTTCAATCGCGCCCTCAGTAGAGTAGTTAAAGAGCGGCGTATCTTTCTTGATAACAGGAATGACATCCGTGCGGTAGTTCGGGATAACATCTCTTGAGTACTTTGTCTCTTGGGCACCAAGATTCAGACAACAAAGAGATAAACAACAAATAAGGGCTGTTGATAACGAGATTCTCAAGTTATTTGTCAGCTTTTTTCTGGTCGCCATTTCCATTAAAAATTTCTTTCGAAAAAGGTTCTAACTTCTAAAAAATCAGACTAATTTCCTTATTTTAATTACTTATCCGCATTCAGAGTATTTTCCGATTAGGTCGGAAAAGAGGATATCTGACGCCCTGAGGCTCAAAGCAATTGCCTGATTTGTTCACTTTCAGTGTCGGATAGCGAGGAAGGAAACTCATCGTCCACCCGAGCGAACCTGCGAAGATACGGAATAACAAACTAGTGTTACGAGGAGCATACTCAATGAAGGCACTTACTCCAAGCCTAGCCATCCGCAGCAAAGCGACTAGACCATCGAGCATTCCGTAGCCTCTAACTTTGCTTTGCTTTTGTATCCAAATCTCCGGGGTACCAAAAGTGCAAGCAGTAAATTGCATTTCTTTAGCTAAAGTTTCTTGGTGAACGAGCAGCTCCAAAATCCCGTTGGAAAACATGGTTGTCACGGTGCAATTAAAACGCACCTCTTTTGATTTTGACCCAAAAATCAATTCAACACTTCGGTCTTCAGGAATTAGTTCCAAATCCGCCGGCTTGATTTGAACCAAACAATCCTTCTGGGAAAAGGCTGTCAGAGTACCATTAACCAGCTCCTCTCCAATCTTTAATCTCACGCTTTCTGTAAAGGAAACACGGGGGAATTTCCTTTGTTGGACGCTTTCCACCGAAACTGCGATTGCGGCAAACAAGATTAAAAGGTTATAGGCTATCCATCCCACATTGATACCTAACATGACCATCTCGTAGGGGCTAGAGCCAATCATTCTGTACAGACCAATGACGAATCCGGCCACGTTCAGAATTAATAACCACAAATACGGCTTGGTAATCGACCAATCCAGGTAGGCTCTATCAATAACTCCACCCTTGGCGGTGACGTTAAATTTCCCTTTATGAGGAGCAAAAATAGCAACCAAGGTAGGCACAAAAATGTACCAAGACAGAATGGTTTCATAAAGCGCACTAATAAAAGGGAACCGATAACCACGATGAATCGCATAAGTGGTCATGGTTGAATGAACCATATGGGGTATCAGATAAACGAATATAGCCACCGCACTGGCGTAAATGACATAGATATTGGCGAAGAGAAATGGCAAAGGCGCTATCAAGAAGATGATCCTTGGCAAGCCGTGGAAAAAATGGATCATGGCATTAAGAAAGCAAAGCCGTTGCGGAATACTCAAGCCTTTGCCAAAAAGAGGATTATCCAATCGGAAGATCTGAACCATTCCTCTTGCCCAACGGATCCTCTGACCGATATGCGCGGCTAGCGTCTCCGTGCTTAATCCCGCAGAAAGCGGAGTACTCAAAAATGCAGAAGACCAGCCCTTGCGATTTAATTTCAATGAAGTATGAGCATCCTCTGTCACCGTCTCGACCGCAATACCTCCAACCTCTTCCAAAGCCTTACGCCTTATTACAGCACAAGAGCCACAAAACATCGTGGCGTTCCATGTGTCGTTACCCTTTTGGATAAAGTCATGAAATAAGGAATTCTCGTTTGGAACATTTTCCTTAAAGTGAAGATTTTTCTCAAAAGGATCTTGAGAATAAAAATGGTGAGGCGTTTGCACGAGAGCGATCTTCTCATCCTTCAAAAACCAACCCATCGTCTTCTGCAAAAAAGATCTTACCGGCACATGGTCACAGTCAAAAATCGCAATAAATTCACCATGAGTGACTCCCATCGCATGGTTGATATTGCCTGCTTTAGCGTGGTTGTGGATTTCCCTTTTGATGTAATTGGCGCCGATTTCTCTGGAAAAATCCTCAAATTCCTTTCTGCTCCCATCGTCTAACACATGGACATGAAGCTTCTCTTTAGGCCAATCTAGGCAAAGGGCCGCATAAACCGTAGGTTTGACCACATCAAGCGGCTCATTGTATGTCGGGATAAAAATATCCACATGCGGCCAGGTGGTCGGGTCCGGAGGCATTGACCGGGCCTTCCTATCTAAGACCCAACAAACCTGAAAATACCCCAAGAGCATGACCACAAAAGCGTAGGTTTCAGCCAAAACCAACATCCATGTGAAGATGACTGAAAGATAACTATTAGGATTGAGGGTCTCGTTATAGCGCCACCACATGTAACGGGAAGACACAATAATCGAGATCACCATCAACATCAACAGCGTCAGTCTTGTTTGGGCCTGGAAAAGCAGCAGGGCGCTTAGCCAAAGAATCATCAGAAATATGATCTGCTCTTCCAAACTGAACGGTTGAGTGACGCAAACGACGTAAAGCACCAACCCTATAGCAAGAAGCAACCCAATAATGATCTTTTTAAAAATGCTGATTTTGGGTCCTGAAGCGTGGCCAGTTGCCTTTTCTGAAAGCAACTGCTTAGAAAGCAATTGAGATTGGCTTCTAAGCTTATTGATCAACTTCAGTCGGAATTTGGTGAACCAAGCAAAGACAAAGAATCTTTTTGCGCGTTTTTTTCCAACCCTGGAGGCGGCAGAAGCCTTACTAACAGAAAAAATCAACAGGTACAAAACCTGAATGAACATCCTTATCCCATCGAGTGGTCTTAGGGCCTGGAAATTGATTTGAGGGAAATAAAACTCTTTGTTTTTGATTAGTTTTTTAAAAAACCTGTTTTCAAGCGGCAGTAAAAGCCATGCCAACATTAAAAACAAAAAATTGATCCAATAGCTCCACTGTCCACGGCAGTTATGCCGTAGAAACCTGGACGCATCCCTGAGGTTGCACCGCAAACGACTATACAGATCTAGAAATAGCATAGAAAAAAGGAAACGACTACTGGGATATTTTCCTCCCGAAAAACTTCTTAAAACAAACCCAACAAAAATTAAGGTAACAAACCTTTACATATCGGACTCTTTCAGAGGCTTTCTTAACTCGGCCCTGATGTTATCCATCGCCGAATAGAAATCCTTCATCATGAAAAGTCCAATCAGCTTTCCGCGATCGGTCACAATGAGTTGGTCTTTATCGTCTGGATTCTCCTTGATAGCACCGATAAGCTTCAATGCGGCCATCTCTTTGAAGAGCACCCGATCCAACGACACGTGGTGAACCTGCCTAAAATACTTCCGGGTAAGCCTTCCGGCAAATAGCGATAAAAGCAACCTGTAGCGCAGAATATTGGGCTTGGTAAATGTTCTCTTTCTTTCCACTCCGCAGTGACCTTCACGAAGCCTTTCGCTATAGCGCCGTAACGAAAATGTATTGACGTATAGGCTATCGCCCAAGAAACTAAAAGCGCCGGAGCCGATGCCTAGGTATTCGTCATTGTCAATCACGTACTCGTCAAAGCCCTCATTGGTGGCTTGACCGAAAGCCCAGGAAGACAGTTGGGTGTATTCCTTGCTTAGCGTATCCAAGATGATTCTGTATTGACGGGCCAGAATGCTAGTCGGAGCAGCAATTTTGTCCTTAACACTCCGCCTAGTCTGGCTAGTCACCATTAACGGGTAAGTAGTGATTTGGCGAGGAAGAAGCTTTAAAACCGTATCCATGTCATGCTGCAAGATTTCATCAGTCTGCCCTCTGAAACCAAACATCATGTCAACGTTGCAAATGGGGAAGTCCTCTTTGGCCTTGGCGATGTACTCGAACACCTGTTCTGCGGTACCGAATTTATCCCTTTCGGTCATGCGCAAAATATCGTCATTGAAACTTTGCACACCGATGGACATGCGATCAACTAAGCCCTTCAGCAGCTTAATGCTCGGATCGCCCATGGCTTGAGGATCGGTTTCGCAAGAGACTTCTTTCATTGAGGGGAAGAGTTTCCTTGCGAGCTCGATAGTCTTAACCAGTTCATCCATCAAGACGGTTGTCGTACCGCCTCCGATGTACATCGAAGTGAAGTCGTAGCCCAAATCATGAACCTCCGTCATTTCTTTTCGGAGATTGATGAAGTATTCACGAGCCTTGTATTCCTTAAACAGAAATCTATGGAAAGTGCAGTAAGAACACAGCGTGCGGCAAAAAGGAACATGCGCATAAAGCATGTATCTGTGATTGTCTTGCGGCTTTGGGAATTTACGCAAAACGCAATGATCAAGGACCAACTCCCTATCTAGGTAATACTGCATCACCATATCGGTTGCATGAAGCATCCATTCGGGAGCCATTGCTTCCGAACGCTCATGCTTTTCAGTACCCTTGTACGCCGCTTTTATCGTTTCTGTGGAACGCACTTTTCTTTTTTTTAATTAATTGCTACAGACCCAATTATATGTTTAGGTGATAAGTTTTTTTAAGCTTTACTTTTGCGGATGCCCGAATACATTTCGGCAAGGAGTTTTTCGTACTTTTCTTCCATAGGTTTTCTCTTGAGTTTTAATGTCGGAGTGAGCAATCCATTTTCGATTGTCCATTCATCAAGCGTCAAAGAGACATTTCTAGGCACCGCGTAATTAGGAAAAGCACCACAAGCCTTTTTTACCTGCGAGAGAACCTCATGTCGAGCTTTCGTGTCTTTCAAAGACTCGGGATTGTTGGGATCAAGATTTAGCGTTTCGCAAAGGTTTGCCCAAAAATCTTTATTCAAAGAAACAAGGACAGCAATGTATGGTTTCCCGTCTCCAACCGCATAGCACTGGTTAACCAAAGGTAAAGTTTCGACTGCGCTTTCGATGTCCACGGGAGAAATTTTCTCCCCGGTGGAGGTTACAAGAATCTCTTTAATTCTTCCGACGATCTTCAGCCTGCCCTGCTCATCGTATTGTCCCTGATCACCGGTTTTAAGCCATCCGTCCGCAGTAATTGCATCCCGGGTATCCTTTTCCCGCTTCCAATAACCCTTCATGACCAGATCGCCCCTGACCAAAATCTCGTTCTTGTCGCCAAGACAAATTTGAACATCCTTCAGTGCACGGCCGACCGTTGCGGGATCATTATCAGTGACATTATTGCCGGAGATGATCGGAGAAGTCTCCGTCATTCCGTAACCTTGAATCACTGGCAAACCCAGACCACAAAACACCTTGGCAACCTTAGGGTTAAGGGAAGCGCCCCCGCTGATTGCCACACGAAGTTTGCCGCCGAATTGGGAAGTAAGCATCTTGGAAATTTTGTTACCCACTGTCCCTAAAACCAAACTATCGACCAATGGAAACTTAATTGCCGGAGTCTGAATCTTGTTGCGCTTACAAAAGGCCCTCCAACCAGAATTGACCGCAAGACCAAAAAGCAGTTTTGAGGCTTTTCCCTTTTTAGCCAATGCTTCGTTGAGTTTGGCGTAAATTCGCTCGTAGACTCTAGGGACAGAAATCAGAACATCCGGTTTCGCAATTTTGAAATCTTCCGCCAAATATTGAAGTGATCTGTTGTAGACAATGGTGGAGCCCGTTGCCAAAGCGAGGTAGTAACCCGCAGTTCTTTCAAACATGTGAGAAAGTGGCAAGAAGGACAAAAACACATCGCCGATATTGGGCTTGACATGGGCGAGAGTTGAACGAACATTGCTCGCCACGTTTTTATGTGTGAGCATTACTCCTTTTGGCAAACCCGTTGTCCCGGAGGTATAGACGATACAGGCAAGATCCTCTTCTGTGGGCGGTTCAGGAAGTCTGATATCTTGCTTAGCTTTCTGCAACCATGTTCTTAAACCGATCACCAAGCCGTCATCCTCGGAGTCTTCCTCAGTAATAACAACTCTTTTAATGGCAGAAAGGTCAAACTTGCATTCTTTGATGAGATCCCACTTACTCTTACGGTTAGTCACGAGGACGCTGGCTCCGCTGTCTTGCAAGATATAAGCGCTCGAGGCGGCAGTATCAATCGCATGGAGAGGTACTGGCACCAAACCGTTTGCCATTGCCGCCTGATCAAAGCAGACGGCATTAACACCGTTTGGCAAAAGCATGGCCACACGATCTCCGCGTGAAAGCTCAATGGAAGCAAAAGCCTTTTGCCAAGCAAGAATCTTTTGCGAAAGTTCCTTATAGGTGACAGATACCCACTGACGAGTGGATTTATTAAATTCCCTCAAGGCCTCTTCAGCCGGTCCTTTAATCACCCTGTTCTGTAAAAACTCACAAAGAGTTTTTAATTGATCCAACGCCTTGGCTCGTTCTTCTTTTGTATCGATCAATTTTTTCTCCGAATCCTGCCTCTACGGTAGACTAACTAACAACAACGCCCAATCCGTTACGGAAAAATGGGTACTTACCCTAATATTCTATGAGAGAAACTTTGCTTTAAACGGCTATTCCGTAGCCTTGTACTCTGTTTCCAACCGTTACCGCCTTCGTAAATTAGCTCGGAGACCTTGCAAGAGTATTTAATGGCAAAGAGTGAAGCATATTACCCCGTGGCTAATTAGGCTTATGGTCAGATTCCCTAGAAAAGTTTTTGTAAAGATCCCTCTGGTTTAGACGGTGATTGGACATTCTGGAAACCCACACAGGGAGCATGAAAAAATCTTGGGACACCTCCCCCAGACATCCCAAGATCAAACAACGCAATTTTCTAGTTTATTGTCTCGGCCTTTCGGCAATAAGGAAAGATTCTTTATCCTCCCTCTTGCCAATAGACTCAACTAGAACATGTACTTGACACCTACTGCCACCATTTCATCATGGTAGCCCTTGGTGCCTACGCGCAAACCTGCATTAAACCAACCCAGCAGGTTTTCGCTTAAATGGCCTTCAACACC
>CANQMZ010000001.1 GCA_947625105.1 uncultured Parasutterella sp. | reverse complement strand
ATGAGAAATGGCTGCGTTCCCTCCGTATCCAATCATCGAAGATAGAAATCCGTAAAACGCCCTCTTCTGTCGTTCATCCAATCGGGCCCTATCAATAAAACTCTGGGACTTTTTTATCTTAAAGGTTACTTCCGTTATGGTACGCATACTTTAACTCCATCATGTTAGCTATGGTACCATAATTTTTATAAGTCTTATATGTTATTTACTAACAATTCCTTACTTAAATTGCTGTTTTGACCACTTTGGGCTTAAAACCCATTTGTTTCAAAGGAAACAATCCGAGAATTTAGGATAAGTTTGTTTGGACGCACTCGCGGGTTAAATCAAGTTCTAGAGGAAACGAAAATGAAAAAACTTCTTGCTGGAGTTTCTCTTTGCCTTCTAACTCCATTTGCTTTGGCTGAATCTTCTGTAACCTTATATGGCCAAGTAGATACGGGGCTAACCGTCCAAAAAATTAAAGGTGCCTCGACCACTGTCTCCTTTACTAACGGCAACTGGTACAAAACTCTGTGGGGAATCAAAGGACAAGAAGACTTGGGCAATGGAAATAGCGTATTTTTTGATTTGGAACAAGGCTTTAACATTGACGATGGAACTGCCACGGAACCAGGAGATGCTTTTGGAAGGCAAAGTTACCTGGGGATTTCAGGAAACTGGGGACAAATCGCATTCGGAAGAATTGGCGCTCTTGGCTCTGACGATGGCACATACACGATTATGGGAGGCAGTGTCTATGCTACTAAATTCAGTCCTATAGGTGGCATCAATAGCGCTTTCATTGTCACCGAATGGATGGATAACACGGTCGTTTACAAGTCCCCTGAATTCTCGGGTTTGCAACTGACTGCCATGTATTCCAATGCAGTTGAAACCGATGACTCAGAAGGCAAATGGTCAACTCATGATCACTATTATGGTTTAGGCGCGACATATTCTAACGGTGCCCTCAATGCTAATGCCTATTGGGAAATGTTGGACAATAAAACCCCAAACACCGGCGAACCCAGAGACAAAGCAACCAACTTGTTCACTGTCGGAGCCTCCTATGACTTTGGCTGCTTCAAGCTCTATGGCTCATATCAGTATGCATTGCACAGTTTGCAGTTACCGAATGTTCATCACAGTGTTTCAATGCTTACCAAAGGAGCCAATCAACACGCCCTGTCGTTATCCGTATCAGCTCCCGCTGCCGGAGGTACTTTCATGCTACAAAGTCAGGGAGCAATCGGCAAGATCGAGGACACTGATTCGAAATACAACGCTTGGTCGGTTGGTGCCGCTTACCTCTATCCTCTATCCAAACGCACTCTTGTGTACTTTCATACCACATACGGCGAGACAGGCAGGGGGTTAAAAGAATACGTATCTTACGGTTGGGCTGCCACTATGGGACTCGGACATACGTTCTAAAGAATCTTTCCGTCTGTGAGAGTCAGAGTCAACCCACGGTTTTTCCCACCGTGGGTTGTTTTTTGTCGTAGTTGATTTTTCCAATCTAAGCAGAAAAAAGTCCTTATTGGCTCGATATTTCGAACAAATATTTATACAAATGCCTAGGATTGAGTTTGTTTTTAATGAATAAATCTGTGTGACTCACTTATTTTCGGTACAATGCGCCCAACCCTCCAATGGAGGCTCTTAATTTTTATAAGGAATAGTGATGAATAAATCTGAGCTAGTTGACGCTTTGGCCGCTCACACAGGCCAATCAAAGGTAGCAGTAAAAGCGGTTTTGGAAGCTCTTACAGATGAAGTAGTAAAGACTCTTAAAAACGGCGATGACGTTGCACTTATCGGTTTTGGGACTTTCAAGGCCACAAAGCGTGCTGCGCGCATCGGACGCAATCCTGCAACTGGCGCCACAATTAACATTCCAGAAACAAGACAAGTCAAGTTTGTTGTTAGCAAACGCTTCAAGGATGCGGTGAAATAACATCCTCCCTTTGCCCTTGAGCCGGTTGAACTTTTTCATCTGGCTCTTTTTATACCCACTACGGTCGAGTTTTTACTTTTTGTGATTGCGAATAAAATACTCGTCCATTAAAAACAAAACCGAGCCCAAAATGTCAGAAAAAGTCGGCAATTACCATGAAAAAACTAGCCTCATCAGACTAGGCAGAAACACTAAAAGAAGCTTTGGCTACGTCAATGTTCCTCCTTTTGAAGGCTCCACCGTCCTCTACGATAGTGTCGAGTCAATGAAAGAAATCAATGAGAGGCAATTGAAGGGAGATATGTCCGCTTTCAGCTACGGAACAGATCCTGGCCCTACTCACCTCGCCTTCTATGAAGCGATGAACAAATTGGAAAGCGGAGCAGGTACATGGGCCTACAGCACAGGATTAGCCGGCTGCGTTGTACCCGTCTTTGCTTTTACTAAGAATGGAGACCATGTCCTTATCACTGACTCGGTCTACAACCCTACCAGAAGCTTTTTCGAAGAAGTAATGGCCAAGTATGGAATTGAGGTTCAGTTCTATGATCCTCTCATCGGCTCCGACATCGAAAAACTTATTCGCTCCAACACCACACTTATCTACATGGAGAGTCCGGGTACCCATACTTTTGAAATGCAGGATGTTCCGGCTATTGCCGAGATAGCCCGCGCCCATAATGTGGTTACGATGATTGATAATACCTATGCGACTCCTTTGAACTTCAATCCTATAAAACACGGAGTTGATGTTGTCATCCACGCAGCGACCAAATACATCTGTGGTCATGCCGATGTGCTCATGTCAACGGTGACTTGTAATGAGAAGACATGGCCGGCGGTTCACAAGATAAGCAAGCTTCTTGGTCAAAAAGCCTCTGCCCGGGATGTCTATTTGGGTCTAAGAGGATTGCGTACTCTTCGCCTTCGGTTAGACGCAGTGGTAAAAAACACCACCGCCGTGATCAACTGGCTCGAAAACAGAGATGAGGTGGAACAAATCCTTTGGCCTGCCTATCCAAAGGATCCAGGATATCCGCTTTTTAAAAGAGACTTTAAGGGAGCTTCCGGCCTTTTTGGTTTTGTATTCAAAGAGGGAACTACGGACAAGAAAATAGACCTGTTCTTAAACGCCTTGAAAATTTTTGGTCTCGGATATTCCTGGGGAGGCTTCGAGAGTCTTCTAATCCGCAGTTATGGCAAAAGGACCATTAACCAAAAGCCTGAACTTTCACGCATGGTTCGAGCCTATGTTGGGCTTGAAGATCCAGAAGACCTAATCGCTGACCTTGATCAGGCCTTTCAGGCGATGAAATAGCGCCTATTTAACAACCGCAATAGTTGAAACTTGAACTAACCATCTGGGATCCGGCAGTTCAGTCTGCACGACAGAGCGAGCCGGAGGATTATCCTTGCTCACCCAGTCATCCCAAGCCTTATTCATTTCATGGAACGCGCCAATGTTCGCTAAATAGACGGTGCAGCGCAAAACATGTTCCTTGTCAGAACCGGCTTTTTCTAACAGATCCTCTACCATAGACAGCACCGCCTTCGTTTGATCGTAGACGGTACGGTGAAACTCGAGATCAACCTGCCCTGAAACATAAACCATCGGGGCGTAAACAACGGCCTCACTCAGTCTTGAATTTTTATCAATGCGTTTGATTTCAGTCATAGCCGGCTCCTAGGGACTCCCTTTAGTTCTTAAAGCTGTGGATGGGGGCAGGAATCCTTCCACCACGATCTATAAATCCAGAGGCCCTTCCCACTTGAACAGCCATGATATTGGCCCCTCCCAGCAGACCACCGAACTCGGCTCTTTCTCCTACTGATTTTCCTGGAACAGGAATCAGTCTGACAGCCGTTGTCTTAGCGTTGACCATCCCGATTGCGGACTCATCGGCAATGATGGCGGAAATCACATCGGCAGGAGTATCTCCAGGAATGGCGATCATGTCCAAACCGACTGAACACACGCAAGTCATCGCCTCTAATTTCTCCAAAGTCAGCTTGCCCGTTGCCGCCGCCTCTGCGATAGAACCATCTTCGCTGACGGGGATGAAAGCACCTGACAATCCTCCAACCGAGGATGAAGCAAAAACTCCACCTTTTTTCACGGCGTCATTAAGCATTGCTAAAACAGCCGTCGACCCGGGAGCTCCGATTGAAGACAAACCGACACTTTGGAAAATCTCTCCCACAGAATCCCCAACCTCCGGTGTGGGGGCAAGAGACAAGTCAGCCACGCCAAAAGGTAAATTCATTCTATCTGCCACTTCACTTCCGATTAGTTGACCTACTCGAGTCACTTTGAAAGCGGTCGTCTTGATAATCTCAGCGATTTCGGTGATCGTTAATTTATCTCCCAGTCTTTTCACCGCCCTGTCGATAGCCTTTTTAACCACTCCGGGGCCTGAGACCCCCACACTGATGCAGGCATCGGCTTCACCAACTCCAAGGTAGCCACCCGCCATAAAGGGAACGTCTTCAGGAATGTTGCAGAAAACAACAAGTTTTGCGCAACCCAAGCCGTCTCTATCGGCTGTTGCGTTGGCAACATCCAGGATTCTTTGTCCCATTAGTTTTACCGCATCCATGTTTATGCCAGTACGGGTGCGCCCAACATTGATGGATGAACAAACATGATTAGTTCCGGCTAAAGCCTCGGGCAAAGCATCAATGAGATTTTTTTCACCTGGAGTAATGCCCTTTTCAACTAAAGCCCCAAATCCGCCCAAGAAATCCACCCCGGCATCCTCGGCGCATTCGTCAAGCAATTTGCAGACCTTAACCATTTGGTCCCGGGTAAATCCGGCACAAACCGTCCCGATTGGTGACACGGTAATACGCTTATTAACAACGGGAATACCGTATCGGTCGCCCACTTCGTTGCAAGTCGCAACAAGATTTTTTGCGTGACGGCTAATCTTGGAACGAACTTTGTAGGAGAAAGTATCAAAGTCGTCACTGACGCAATCAAACAAGTTCAGGCCGAGTGTGATCGTTCTCACATCCAGATGCTCGCTCCTGAGCATATCCAGTGTCGAAATAATTTCGCGTTCGGTAAGCATTGTTCTTTTCCTTTTCTTTTTCCTACCACTAGGCAGTTGTTACTCTATGGACCGCCTCAAAAATTCTGCGGTGTTGCATGCTCATTGACAAGTTGTGATCTTTTGCGATGCCATACAAAGTCCTGTGCAAGGCTTTTCTATCCACTTCAAAAGGAATTGTGACTTCAAAAACCAGCAGATCTTTTCCTCGGGAAATTACTTCTCCGTCCTCATTGGCAACATTTTCAATGGAACGGAAGCTATCAATGTTGATCTTGCTTTCAAGGAATATTTTTGTATAGGCAAGAATGATCTCCTTACTTTCCTTTCCATCAACGGTTAAAACAAAAGGTTCTCCTTTCGTAATGACAGCTTTACCGGGCACGCACTCGCGTACAAGAACCGACATATCGTATTGCTTCTCTTCAAGTGCATGGTTCACTGCTGATCGTATTTCTTCTTTGGAAAGGGCCTCCTGCTTTTCCACGATCATAATTGAAGAAAACTGATTACGAACTGTGGTTTGATCCATATCCACAAATGAGCATTTGAGCTTGTGCAAAGCCTCAGCAACGGTATAGACAACGCCGGAACGGTCAGGACCGGTAACTGCAACTAAAACTTGTTCCACTTTATTTCCGATTAGTTATAAAAGCGCTCTTTGTTGAGCGTTTTGGCATTTGAGAATATCCACAATCTTAAAGAAACGGGGCTAAGAAATTACCTTTCACAAGTGCTTTTTTATTAATGGTTTTCATCGGTCGCAAATTAAAATCCTTTGCTTGTTTTGCATAGAGGGCAACAAAACAGCTTCCCTTGTTCAAATCGGATTTCTTCCATTTAAAATTGCTGCCATCATCTAGGTACTCATTTCTATCTAGTTCTAAACTTTTAAGATTATTCGTTGAAAATATTTTCGGAGAAAATTGATGAACACACCTTTCCAAACGGAGAACCTTGCTTTCGCGCAAAAATGCTTTGACGACATTCGTGAAATGTCCAAAGATGTTAAAGGAGTCTCCCGTCAGGGATACAGCAAACTCGAGACAGAGGTCTTGGATTACTTCAAAAAGATCGGTCAAGAACTTAATCTTGAAATTTCTACAGACAAAGCCGGTTGCGTTTGGATGACTCTTCCGGGAAAAAATAGGGAACTGCCTGCTTTGGTAAGCGGCTCTCACGCGGACTCCGTTCCTCAGGGCGGCAATTTTGATGGCTTAGCCGGTATCGTGGCATCTCTTACTGTAGCCAGATGGATGCGTCAGATAGGCTATCAACCCGAAAGAGATTACACAGTTCTCATGATGAGAATGGAAGAGAGTTCTTGGTTCGGAAAGTGTTATGTCGGTTCTTTAGGAATGACCGGGCAGCTGACAGCCCAGGATTTGGCCTTAAAACACAGAACAAGCGGTAAAACTCTTGCAGAGACTATCCGCGAATGTGGCGTCAACCCTGATGAACTAACCACCGGCAAGCCGGTAATCGACCTCGACAAGATGGCCGCTTTCATTGAACTTCACATTGAGCAAGGTCCGACCCTTGACTCTTCTAAAACTAGGGTTGGAGCCGTAACCGGTATCCGCGGCAATGTTCGTCACAAGACAATCCGCTGCGTAGGGGAGACAGCCCACTCAGGAGCTGTCGATAAACAGTTCCGCCATGATGCTGTCCTAGCCTTTGCAGAACTCGCCTACAAGATGGATAAAAACTGGGACAAGTGGCTCAAGAAAGGTCATGACCTGGTCTTTACCATCGGAGTCGTTCATACATCCGCCACTTCTGCTATCGCGGTGGTTCCGGGGGAAGTCTCCTTCTGCGTAGATATTCGTTCCTTATCACAGGAAACACTTGATGGTTTCCATGCTCTGCTCCTCAAAGAGGCCGCTAAGATCGCCAAAGCTCGTGGCGTCACATTCGAGTTTGATGATCTTATTGTCAGCAAACCTTTGGCCATCCATAAAGGACTTAGAAAGCATTTGGTCAAGGCTGCTGAATTGGCGAACATTCCGGCACGTGAACTTCCGTCCGGAGCCGGCCATGACACAGTCGTTTTCGGCAATTTAGGTATTCCCGCCGCAATGATTTTTGTGGCCAATCAAGATGGTTCGCACAACCCGAATGAAAAGATGAAGATTGAAGACTTCATGCAGGGTGCCGAAGTTTTGTGGAAGGCCGTTGAAACCTTTCCGGCCAAGGGAATGAAGTAAAAGTAAATAACTTAGGTGGTCGTTGCGGATGAAGAAAAATCGTCTTTTCTGGCAAATCACCTTAGCTTTTACAGCGCTGAGCGCTGTCTTCTTGTGTCTTTTGCTCGCCTCATTGTTTTTGATCGGGCAAACAAGCGGGAAAGGCAGCGCCATTAATGTCTCCGGCTCTCTGAGAATGCAAAGCTACGTTCTGGCATTGACCGTGGCTAGAACCCAAGAAAGCTCGTTTGAAGTCAGGAAGAAAGATATCAGTGGCGCGGTTGCCGAGTTTGAGCGACGCCTTCTCAGTAAAGAACTCACGGCAGGGATTCCTGAGGATCCATCAAATCAACTGCGAATCGAATATAACTCGGTGCATCACGACTTCTACGAGTCCATCCGCCCACTCGCTATTGAACTAATCAATAACCCCAGTCTCAATACTGAATTCTTTAAGCGGATTCCTCCCTTCGTTGATCAAGTTGATGCTTTCGTATTAGATCTTGAAAAAACTCTTGACGACCAAATCAACGATTTGGAAACTGTGATCTTCGCTTCACTTGCCGCTGTTATTTTGGCCAGCGTCCTTTTCTTTATTTACTTGAGGAATACGCTCTTCAGACCCTTAGGGGACCTATCTAGCCTCGCTTCTCAAGTTAGAGGTGGCAACTTCAATGTAAGAAGCAGTTACGAGAAGAAAAATGAAATTGGCGAATTAGCTCAAACCATGAATTACATGGTCGAAGACCTCTCTCGGATGTACTCCTCATTAGAGGAACAAGTTAGAACCAAAACTGCAGATCTGAACTTACAGAACAAGTCGTTAAACCTTCTTTATTCCTTGAAAGACCTTCTTACTTCGGAGACTCTTTCGGAACCCGTACTCGAAAAAGCCCTAAGCCTCGTTAACCAAGCTCTAGGAACTTGCAGCTGCTGTCTATTTCTCCATGACGGCTCGGCTCAAACCGTGCGACTTGCCGCTAAGGCTGACAACGGATTATCGCTTACTGATTCTCAACTTCAATCTTTTGTTAACGAAGCTGGCATCAGCCGCTACTGCGTCACCATAAAACACATTGATTCAAAGGAACTCACTATTCAGCAGTCTCCTGCCTCCAGTTCCCAAGTAAAAGGAATCTTGCAGCTTATCTATTGCGGCCGTAGTTCTTTTACCTACAAAGAAACCTTCGTACATAGCATCGCATTGATTTTTATCGAGGCAATCGAAAGTACTGAAAACGCCGAAGAAAATAGAAGATTAGCCGTGTTGGAGGAGCGCTCAACCATTGCTCGGGAGTTGCATGACTCCATCGCTCAATCCCTAGCTTTCTCTAAAATCCAACTTACCCGACTGAATCACGCCATCACTCAAAACAGTTCGGAGAGCGAACAACTGGGCATTGTCAATGAACTCAGAGCTGGCGTCAACGATGCTTATCGGCATTTAAGAGAAGTGCTAGTGGCCTTCCGCTTGAAACCAGAGTCTGCCAATCTTAAACAAAACATCTTGCAGATCGTAAAAGAATTTTCTGAGAGAAGCTCGCTACAGATACATTTGGAAGACACGCTTCAGAATTTCGAACTCAACAGTAATCAACAAATTCATCTTCTTCAAATTCTTCGGGAAGCGTTAACGAATGTCGAAAAACATGCTCGCGCCACCAAAGTGGGAATTTTCTTAGGAGGTACCTCTAATGGAAAAATCCGCCTATGCGTTTCCGACAATGGAATTGGCTTTGATAGCAAGAACGCGGGGCGCAGGGGTCATTTCGGTCTTTCCATCATGAACGAAAGAGCGAAGGCGCTTGGAGGCACTGTGGGTATCTCCAAAAATATCTCGGGTGGAACCCTTGTCACTGTCGAGTTTTTAGGCTAGATTCTCGTTTCCACTAATCCACGTCACGCACAGGACTTAAGATGACAAGAGAAGACAAATACTGCGTCGTAGTCGTTGATGACCATCCTCTTTTCAGACGAGGAGTTGTTCAATTACTCAAAATGGATCCCCTTTTCGAAAACATTCATGAAGCGGGGAATTTCGATGAAGCATTAAGAAGTGTCAGGGAAGCAGAGCCGGATCTTGTTCTCTTAGACCTCAACATGAAAGGTACCGGAGGAATTCAAATTCTTTCAGCCATCAAAGAATTCGACCCTTCCATTAAAGTGGTGATTCTTACGGTTTCCGATGCTCCTGCCGATGTTATCCAATGCCTGAGAAACGGTGCTGACGGATTCCTTCTCAAGGATCAAGAACCCGAGGACATTCTCGCAAACATCAAAAACGCCATGGAAGGAGAAAATGTACTGAGTCCTTCGTTGACCCATGCTTTGGCACAATCTTTGAAAGAAGTTCCAACTTTAGCAAAGAGAGATTTGGCATCGCTAACAGAGCGTGAGAGCATTGTTCTGAAGTTGATATCGCAAGGCAAGAGTAATAAGCTCATCGCTAGAGAACTCGATATTTCGGAGGGAACGATAAAGGTTCATGTCAAACACGTACTTAGAAAGCTCTCTTTCCACTCCAGAGTAGAAGCTGCTGTTTGGTATAGCGAAACTACCCGGTAACTCACTACAGCCCTGGGCAGTTCCAAGGCAAGAATAACTAAAAAAGGTCTATGTATCGGCTGATTCATAGACCTTTAAATTTTTCCTCTATAAAAAAGCCCGAGATCCATTGTGAGACTCGGACTTAATAAAAAAAGAAGACTATTTCTTGGCTACCGGCTGATCTTTGACGTGGCAGAGCATGCACTCATAGCGGTTTGGATTAACTTTGCCATCGGTGACATGACTCGCCGGCAGTGGAGTCGGTGTTCCCTTGGCCACCTTCTGGCCTGCCAGCCCTGGTTTGTGGCACATCAGGCATGCGTTCTTCTGAGCCGTAATCGGCAAGAAAGTGGCAACTTCATGAGGAATCGCCGGCGGCTCAAACTCAGCGGCCAACTGATTGTCAATTTGTGCCTGTGTTGCAGCAAAGCACAAGGGCGCTGCAAAAACCATCAAGCTGGCAATTAGCAATTTTTTCATAAATAAATCTCCTAACTGGTTTATGACTTGTTTCCAACTGATCGAATGCCAAACTTCAAACTATTTTCCGGACAAACGGCGATACACTTACCGCAGTTCGTGCATTCGCCGGAGGCGATCATGCCTTTTTTCGCAGCCGCATTGAAATTGAGAACTTGTGGCTCAGGACATACTTTCAAGCAATCTCCGCAACGGGTGCAGGTGTCATCATCATATTTGACCTTAATAACGCCCACTGTCCCATAGCAAGCCCAAAATGCTCCTAGCGGACATAAATGTCCACACCACGCTCTCTTGGTGACTACTAGGTCAAGGGCAAATACACCGAAGACCGCGCTCAAAACACCCATAACACTGCCGTAAACAATATCTCTCCACAACAGGGCCTGGGGACTGAAAGCCTCAAACGCCGCCGTCGCCGTAATGGCCGAAAGAATAAGACTCAAGGCCAAAAAGAGATATCGAAGAGATCCGGGCAGAGATAAGAAATTGCTTCGGATGCCGAGCTTCTCTCGACACCAAAAAGCAAAATCGGTCACGAGGTTCATCGGGCAAACCCATGCGCAGAAGCTACGCCCACTTATGACAAGGTAAACCGCCAAAACAATACCCGCACCGATTAAAGTCTCTTTAGAGAGCCAATATTGAGCGAACAGGCGCTGCAAAGCAGCGAACGGATCAGCGAGCGGAATCGTATCGAGAATCTTCGAGGAAGAGAGGTCCCCGGAGAGCAACGGTTTCCCGAACAAGGCCCAACCCCACCGGAATGTCCCGATAAAGGCGGCAATAAGGGCAAACTGCACAACCCTACGAGCCCACGTATAGCGCAGACGATAAACCCATTCACCAAAATCCTTTGGTGGCGGCAAGTGCCTTATGACTTTCTTTTCTTGGCTCATGGCAGCTCCGAATTAAGAAAATCAAGACCACCCGGAGGCAACTTCTTCCCGTCTTTTTCCTGCATCGGGGCCTCGGGAACAGCTCTCGCATCCAAAGATTCCTTCCAACCCAACCGATAGTGGTCACCAATTTGGCCAAGGAACGCATCAGGATTAACAATGTTGATAGAGGGCTTCTCTGTTGGGCAACTCAGAACACACAGTCCACAACCCGTGCATTGATCAGGCTGGACCACAGGCACAAAGAATGCGTGCTTGGACAACAGACGCGGATGGTTTTCAATGATGATCGCTTTATTCTGTAACGGACAATCACGATAGCAAATCTCACAACGCAACCCCTGCCAAGAAAGGCAGGAATAATGGTCGATCGCTGCGACTCCCATCTTGGCCTTGTCAATGTTCTTTAACTCAGGGTCAAGCGCACCAGTCGGACAGGCCTTTACGCAAGGAATATCCTGGCACATGTAGCAAGGAATTTCTCTAGGCGTGAAATACGGCGTGCCTATGGTTGCCTCATCTTTAAACTGAGCAAGTTTCAACGTGTCGTAAGGACAAGCCTGAACGCAGAGCCCGCATTTACTGCAAGCTGCTTCAAACTCATCCTTTGGTAGGGCTCCAGGAGGACGCAAGACAAAACCTTGGGCTTTAACGGTTTTCTCGAGGAGAACTCCCCAAAAGATACCCGCAGCCACACCTGTGGCTCCTACTTGCGTGGCCCTCTTTAAAAAATCTCTACGACTAGTTTCTTTCATCGATCAGCGACAAAGTGCATTGTCTGCACTTTGTCGTTTTTCTGGTTAACTACTTCTACTTGGCTTTATAGACCTTGACGGCTGACTTCTTGAAATCCGGTTCATCAGAGATCGGGTCAGTGGCGTCAAGGACAACTTGGTTGGTTTGAACCTTACGGTCAAAGAAGGCCAACCATGTAGAGCCTTTTGGCATGAAGTTGCGCTGATTGGTCTGAACGATTGCGTTAATTTTGCCGCGACGGCTTTCAACCGTAGCGATATCGCCGTTCTTCAGGCCTCTCTTCTCGGCGTCAGCCGGATTCATATACAGGAATGAATTCGGTTGCGCGCGTTCAAGTTCAGGCACCCTCATCGTCATTGAACCAGTATGCCAATGCTCAAGGATACGGCCGGTGCAGAGCCACAAATCATAGTTTTCATCGGGCATTTCAACCGGTGAGGCATATGGACGATAGAAGATCTTCGCCTTGTTGGGCAGCGGCACGGGTTTCGGATCAGTGATCCCCTGGAGGTTCCCCGTCGGAATTGCCTTAAAGAGCTTACCGTAGAAGGCATAGCCGCCTTCCTTGACATACGGGTCAAATTCCTGGTTAAAGCGGTACGGTGTTTCTTTACCGTTGACCACCGGCCACATCAAACCACGTGTTTCGCTATTCAGGTAAGTATCAAAGTCGGCGAGGTCATGACCGTCACCAAGCGTAAATTGACGATATTCGTTGAAGAGCGCTTTTTCCGGGAACCAGTTCAGTTTGCCTGGAGCCGCTGTACTGTTGATCTTGCTTTGGAAAGCAGGATCAGGCCACTTAGTTTCAAGATAAGGCTTACGTGCAAAAAGAACCTCGTACAGACTCATCTCAGGAGTAATGCCCATCTTCTTGGCTTCTTCCAAAACGCTTGGGAGCTTGCCATCTTCATAACCTTCTTCTTTAAGTCCGGGAACCGGCTGTTCGCCCCAGCAATCTTTGACCTTGATACGTTTGGCAAATTCCATCATTGTCCAAAGATCAGTCCTGGCTTCTCCCGGAGGTGTAGCCATCTGTTGCCAACCCTGGGTTCTACGTTCCGCGTTACCGTACAGACCCCATTTTTCAAAGATCATGGCAACCGGCAGGATCAAGTCAGCATATTGGCAAGAGAATGTCGGATAAGCGTCAGCTACCACAACAAAGTTATCGGGATGTCGAGCTGCCTTAAGCCAGTGATTGGAGTTAGGAGCAGCCTGGAATGGATTAACCACCTGAGTCCAGAGGAAATTGATGGAACCGTCTTCCAAACCGCGAAGGATGCCCATAAACGGAGCACCAACCTTCGGGTTAATCGTCTTTTCAGGCACACCCCAAATCTTCTCGCTCTTAACACGTGCCGGTTTTGCAGCGACAAGCATGTCGGAAGGAAGTCTGTGGCAGAAAGTTCCAACTTCACGGGCAGAACCGCAAGCTGATGGCTGACCAGTCAGAGAGAATGCACCGTTACCCGGGCGGGCATGTTTACCAAGGAGCAGATGCACAGCATAAATCTGCTCATTTACCCACACGCCTCTTTGATGCTGGTTGGCACCCATACACCAGAAACTCAAAATGTCGTTGGCTTTGTCCATGTAAACGTCGGCAAGCATCTGGAGCTTCTTCTTGAAGTCTTCAATGCTTTCATCGGGATCGCCCTTGGCTAATTCGGCAACAAAGTCCAAGGTATAGGGTTCAAGTCCTTTCTTAAACTCGTCAAACGTGATGCTCCAATGGCCACCCGCCTTCGGTCCTTGGGCAGTCTGTTTGACTTCCTCGCCTTCTTTACGTCCCTGAGCAATGGCTTCCCATTTATCAAGCTTTCTGACATTCTGTTTGGCTTGAGTATCTTTCTCAGCCGGGAATGCATACTTGTCCGTTGGTCTCATACCATAGCCGATATCGATCACGCCAGTGGCAAAGATGCAATGCTTGTTAACGAAATCGTGGTCAATCGCATCGCGTTTCACAATTTCGCGGAGAATATAGTTAAGGATCGCCAGATCAGTACTCGGCTTGAAAATGATGGTTGTGTCAGCCAAGTTGGAGCTCATGTTGCGATAAGTCGTAACATTGATGATCTTAGTAGCTTGGTGAGTCAACTTGCGGTCGGCAACGCGGCTCCACAGCACCGGGTGAGCCTCAGCCATGTTATTGCCCCAAAGAATCATCGTGTTGCATTTTTCGATGTCGGAGTAGTTATTCGCCGGTTCATCAATACCGAACACCTGATAGAAACCGACCACCGCGCTAGCCATGCACAAACGAGCATTCGGGTCTAGGTTGTTGGAACGCCACCCTGCTTTTACCAATTTGCTGGCGGCGTAGGCTTCAGGAATGGTGTACTGGCCGGAACCGAGAATGGCAACACCGGTCGGTCCTTTCTTGGCGTAAGTCTTCTTGAACTGACGCTCCATTTCATCAAAAGCCTGATCCCATGTGACCGGCTCAAACTTGCCTTCTTTACTGAATTTACCATTCCTACGGCGCATCAGAGGCTGGGTCAGACGATCTTTGCCGTAAAGAATCTTGGCATTGAAATAACCCTTGATGCAGTTCAGCCCCCTGTTTACAGGGGCATCAGGATCGCCCTTAGTGGCGATTACTCGACCGTCTTTAACACCGACGGATAATCCGCATCCTGTTCCGCAGAAACGGCAGACGCCTTTGGTCCATACGATTCCGCCTTCAGAGCTTTGGGCAGCAGCCTTAGCTACTTCTGAGACGGGGATTCCCACCGTCATTGCAGCAGAGGCTGCAATTCCGGTTTTCAACAATTGCCTGCGCTTTAGGTTGGGCATTTGAGTGGTCATATCTCCTCCTGAGTAAATGCCAGTTAATTAAACCTGTCAATCTTATCTAGATCTTGAATAGGCTTGATTTGCGCTTCGTCATCGAAACGATGAACCACAAGTGCGCAATCCATCACCGATTCAAGATTTGAAATCTTTTTGAATCCCTCAACCTCGTCTCCAACACAAGGCGCTTCAAGTACGACTATGCAGCGCCCAGCCGCCTCATCGACGTGATGAACTTCAATATTTTCCATTGCCCGAAGGCTCTCGAGCATTTTGGACAATTCACCTGGTTTGCTAGTGACAAGAAGTGCTGAGTAATTCATAAAACAGTAAGTAATGGAGCTACATCTGTGCAATTTTAGCAAGCGAACAAATGAAGTTCCTTATGAACAAAAACTTACCCATTCAGCGATACAAAAAACTAAGGAGAAACCCTCGTTTCTCCTTTATCGTTGTCCTACTGCTTTAAATAATTTCTTTGTTTAGATCCATCCGCGAGCGATGGCGATGAAGTAGCCAGCGATTGTGGCTGTAATCACACCTATCAAGCCCGGCAAGATGAACGAATGGTTAATCACGAACTTACCGATGTGGGTTGTGCCTGAACGGTCGAACTCGATAGAGGCAAGGTCAGACGGATAAGTCGGGATGATGTAGTAACCATAGCAAGCGGAGATGCAGCCTACGACCACTCCGGGTGGAGTGCCGATCTGCAATGCAACCGGAACCACGATGGCTACGGCAGCCGCCTGAGAGTTCACCAACTTGGATACCAGCAGAAGTACGATAGCGAATGCCCATGGGAACTCTTTAACGTACTCAACCAACACAGCCTTCAACTCGTTCAAGTGAGCCTTGAAGATTGTGTCTGACAACCAAGCTACACCAAAAACGCAGACCACAGCAACCATACCAGAACGGAACACGGCTGTTGATCCGACATTCTTCGGAGGAGTCTTTGTGAACATGCAGATTAAAGCACCAGCTGTCAACATGAACATCTGGATAACCAAAGTCATAGACAATGGAGTTGGACCTTTCTTTCCTGGGAAAGATGGACGCAGGTCGCTGAAAGCACCCAACAAGGCAACTACAGCAACTGTAGCAAGGAAGATCCACATAGCGGCCCACTGTTTGCCAGGGAGCTTCTTGCCAAGAAGAGTCATGGTTTCGCCATAAACATACTTCTTAGCTTCTGGGTCAGAGATCAAGGCCTGGAAAGCCGGATCTTTGTCAAGGTCTTTACCACGGAACGTTGACCATGTGGCCATGACAAACAAGCCAATCAAACCTGATGGGATAGTCAAGCTGCAAAGGTCCACCAAGCCGACTTCAGCACCGTTGGCCATTTTGAAACCAGCGATAAGGGCGACCATGGATACGCAGACTACGGACACCGGTGAGCAAATAACACCCATCTGAGCTGCAATTGAAGAGGCAGCCATCGGGCGTTCCGGTCTGACGTTAGTCTTAATGGAAACGTCATAAATAATCGGAAGCAGCGTATAAACAGTGTGACCAGTACCGCAAAGGATGGTCAATACGAAGCAGCAAAGTGGTCCGAGGTAAGTTACGAATCTTGGACGTTTACGGAGAATTTTTTCTGCAACCTGAAGCATGCAGTCCAAACCACCGGAAGCCTGCAAAGCGGCACCACCAGCCACAACAGCGATGATCGTCATAATAACGTCAATCGGAGGTGTACCTGGTTTCAAACCAAGCCAGGGCTTCGGTCCAAAAATGATAACAATCAGGCCAATACCACTGAATAAGCCTAGGAACATACCGCCTTTAGGAGCGGATACGAACAAGAAGGCAATCAGCAGGAAGAACTGAAACCAAAAATAAACACTCATATTTATCCCCGAGATTGTCAGTAAGACGGCGTAATAATCCTCTTTTTTACGTTTTGATACAAGTAAATTTTTTAGTTTTGGGCTGTTTATAAGGGAAATTTCGGGGTGAGATTAATCCTGGAGATACCCTTTTTTAGGAATTGTTTTTCTTTCGCCTTTTTCTTTTCTAACCTCACTAATCAAAGCATTATTGACCAATAGCTGCATGCTAATCTTGAATCACACCCCCGTGTACTGTTACTTAAGACACAATGCTTAGAACGAGATTTAAAACTGAAAAATAGAGACATTTAAAATAGTTGCGTTACTTTCAAAGCAATACCATGGAACAGAACGTAAATTTTGATTATCAAAGGGGAGAGCGGACGGGCATCCCTGAGGCGATATTCTGCGAAGGCAAGACCAAGGAAACCATCCTTGGGTTACTAGAGAAATTCTCTAGCGAAGGTGCTCCGCCGGTCCTCTTTACAAGGTTGGCAGCAGATATTTTCCACGATCTCAAGAGGAAATTTCAGAAGCAATACCGATACGATGAGACAGCGGGTGTTGCCTTCAGGCAACCGTTGAATCAGGAAATATACGGAAAAGTTGCCATTGTCTCGGCAGGGACTTCCGATGCCAATATTGCTTGGGAGGCTGCAAAAACTCTGGAGTATTTAGGGATCAGAACAGAAGTTTTTGAAGACTGTGGCGTCGCAGGATTGTGGAGACTACAAGCAAGACTCGCTGAAATTAATGACTGTCAGGTCATTATTGCCATCGCCGGTATGGAAGGAGCCCTTGTCAGCGTTCTTGCCGGATTAACACCTCGCCCAATTATCGGGGTACCCACCTCCATCGGTTATGGAGTTTGTGAAAAGGGCAAAACTGCTCTGAGGAGTATGCTTTCGTCTTGCGCCCCCGGTATCTCAGTGGTCAATATCGATAACGGGTACGGGGCCGCTTGTTTCGCTGCGAAGATACTAATGACGTTTAGTTCAATTCAACCATGACAAAATCGGAACACCATCACCACGACCACCCTGACGGTCACGAGCACAGTGCGCAACACACATACCCCTGCGACAAGAGGATTTTAACTATCCGGCTGCATTCGGGCATTGCTGGCGATATGTTTGTATGTGGTCTTCTTTCCATGCTTGATCTCTCTGATGAAGAAGCCAATCAAATTCTGCGGGGCATTCTTCCCTCTTTGGAGGGTACTTTAAAACGTGTGGACAAGTACATCGGTCACATACGAGGTTCCTATTGTGAAATTGACCTACCGAAGGAACATACTCACAGAAATCTCGCTGATATCCAAAAGATCATTGAGCAATCGGAAATTTCCGATAAGGCAAAAAAGTTTGCCGATAAGGCTTTTTGCTTTGTCGCCTTGGCGGAATCCAAGGTTCATGGGAAACCAGTAGAAGAAGTCCACTTCCATGAAGTTGGGGCGCTAGACAGCATTTTGGATATTCTCTTTACTTGCGAGTTGTTTACGCAACTCAAGATTGACGAACTCGTCGTTAGTCCTCTACCTTTAGCCGATGGTGAAATACGTTGTGCGCATGGTGTTATTCCATGCCCCGCACCGGCGGTAAAAGCCTTGCTAGATGGAATTCCGGTTCGTCCCTTTGAGGCCAATGGAGAAACCATAACGCCGACGGCTATAGCATTACTAAAAGCCCTCGGTGCGAAATTTGGTCCTTGGCCTGAGATGACTATAGAAAAAATAGAAACCGTCTACGGTTCCTACGTTTACGAGGGTGTTCCCAACGGAGCCACCTTTGCGCTTGGCAGGAGTTATTAATGTTACAACATCCAAAATTGGAAGTGCTACGCTCTGCACTTGCCAAAATTGCTCCAAATAAGAAGCTGACCATTGCTTTCTCGGGAGGACTCGACAGTCGGTTTCTGGCATTTGCCTCAAATTTTTTAGGTTTTAAAGCTCACCTCATTCATGTCAGCGGTCCTCATATAACTGCGGAGGAAACTAGCAATGCTAAAAAATGGGCGGAAAAACATGGTTTTTCCATTACGGTTGTTAACCTGAATCCGCTTGAGCAAAAAGAAGTTTCGTACAACAGTCATGAGCGATGTTACTGGTGTAAAAAGAGACTCTTCCAGGAGCTGCTGAAGATTGCTGAATCACCTCTTTGCGATGGAACAAATCATTCGGATCTGTCACAGTATCGACCAGGATTAAAGGCACTACAGGAACTCGGGATTCACTCACCGCTGGCAGACTGTCAAATCAGTAAACCAGAAATCCGGAACATCGGACGGAATATCGGTTTAGACAACGTTGACCAACCAAGTCGGCCATGTATTCTTACGCGTTTTCCGTATGACCAACTCATAGTCGATCGGGAAATGAATGCAGTGGGAAAGGCCGAAACAGCAATTTGGGACTATCTAAATAAAAATCACTTATCGCCTCTCGCTTTCCGCCTGCGTAAAACAGCTCCCTCTGCGTTTACTTTGCATATTCTTGAAAGGGATTTCGAAAACCTTTCCGATATCCACCGACAAAAACTCTTAGAGTTGGTCAAGTCTATAGACGGAAATTTTTCTTCGGTAACGATTGCGCCTCAAGTGAATCTCTCAGGATACTTTGACCAAAATCAACGAGATTGCCGATTACCGCGGGATACAAAATAGAAGCGGCGGGATGAAATAGCTGCCCTCCGCTAAGACACTTTTTTTTGAATTAGGAGAAGACTATGAGTTGGGTATTCCTGCTACTAGCCATAATCTGTGAGGTGTGCGGGACGAGTTTTCTCAAGCTGACAAATGGGTTTAGCGCATTGCTGCCTCTTTTCGGGACTTTTTTCTCCTATCTTTTTTCTTTTTATTTCTTATCGTTAGCGTTAAAGACCATTTCTCTTGGCGTGGCCTATGCCATTTGGGGCGGTGTCGGGATCGTAATAATTACGCTGATCGGATATGTTTGTTTCCATGAACCAATCCCCTTCTTGAAAATGGCATTCATTACCTGCATTGTGGTGGGAGTTGTCGGTTTAAGGCTCACAGAAAATTAGCTTGAAAGAATTGATTACCGAAGGATTTCTAAGCCAAGGAAAAGAGTACTCCTCCTTAATACTTGCAATCATAATCTAAGGTCCATTTGAGCAAGCGGGCAAAGTATTCATTCATGTTTCAGTATTAATCTTCTCTCTCGATTTTTTGAAAATTAAAATTCGTTTGGATAAGGAAGAGCCCGCCTAGGCGGGCTCTCGCTAAAAACTATAGTTCTTGAGTTTTGTATCGGCTTAGAAACGATGAACTAAACCCAGTCCAACTTGCCATCCATTGTAGAGAATGTTGTTCGCATTTCCTTCTCCGCAGGGCTGATCTTTCCAAACCTTATCAGCTCCTGAATATCCGGCGTAAGACCACAAGTACGTGTTCTTGCTGAACGGATAGTCGTATCCGACCGCAAGCGTCCATTCTACAGGATCGTTTTCATGTCCATCAGCTTTAAGGGCTGCCTTAGTATTGCCACGGTAGTCACCAAAGATGAATCGGGCTTGTGCCTTAACTGTACCACCTGCCACTGGAGAAGATACACCCAATGCGAAAGTGTGCTGGTCAAGATAATCCGACTGGTGGCTATACTGGTAAATTGCGAAAGGTTTCACAAAATTCAGATCATAGCTTCCACCGATCGTAGCGTGATAAATGGGAGAGTCTGTTTCATCAGCGGGTTTTACGTCTTGGATTGGCCATGACCATGCAGTCGTATTCTTCTGTTGGTAGACCTCAAAGATCGCACTTCCATCAATAGCACCACGAGTAAGCTTGGCACCTACACCGTAATAGTGAGCATTTTTGGAGAACTTTTCTTCATCGCCCGCAGTTCCATTAGAGTACATGAAGTGCAATGTCAGACCGCCAAAGGAAGGAGTGACATAAGAAACAGCGTTATCAACACGTGCGAAGGAAAGAAGACGCTGACGGTTGAATGAGCTCGCGTTGTTCGGTGTAACTCCGAAAACATTTCCCTTGATGATACCTGTTGACTGGAAGAAACCAAGGGTGCCAAGACGACCAAATGCTAGTTGTCCGAAAGGTCCATTGAAACCGAGTTTCGCTTCTCTAGAGAAAGCAAAATTTCCTGCGGGATCAACAGCACCCGTATTGGCTTTAAAACCTTGCTCCAAGATAAAACCGACCGAGTAACCGTTTCCGAGGTCTTCTGTGCCGCGGAAACCAAATCTTGAAGCATACGAATAACCATTGGCCATTGAAACTGTGGCTGAGTCACCGTGAGTTTTCTGTCCCAAAACACCGAGGTCAACACCACCATAAATTGTCACGTTAGGTTCCGCTAGTACGGAGAGCGGAAATACAGCTGCCACTAAAGCAACCAAAGTAATCTTTTTCATTATTTAAGGACTCCTTGAAAGTGGGGATGAGTAAAATTTGACGAGAATTTAAACTCAGGGGTAAGTTCGTTGCAAGATGCACTAAAGTTATTACAGGGTTATTGCTAAGTGGGTAAAAATATTCAGTCTCCAAAAGATATAACCCCTTTTTGATTATTAATCGTTCTCTTATATGGGCTATCTGTTTGTATTTTTTGATATTTACTCTAGTGTTAAAAAGATATCCTCCAAATTTTCTTCAAAAATCATTTCTTACGCAAGAATTAAATTCGTTGTTTTATTACTACATGTTATTATCAAAACAACATGCGCTTTATTTGCAACAAATTAGATATTTTTGATACGGTCTGGCAAATCCAATATTTATCACCCATCTGAATTTATCCGTATTTTCCTCAATACACTTTTGGATATCTGATTATTACGATAGGGTTAACCTCCAATTACGGAGTCATATAACAAACTACTTTCCCGAGGAATATTCCATGGCAGTTTCAGATATTTCATTGTCGCGTCGTGGTCTTCTGAAAGCCTTTAGTACTGTGCCTGTCGCCAGTGCCACCAGCTCCTTCTTTGTCAAAGCAGCTGGAGCAGCCGAGCAGGCAGAGCCATTAGAAGTTGGCTATACCATCTGCGATAACTGCAATCAGATGCCTATGTGTGGCATCAAGTTTGTTCATCAGGGCAACCGCTTAGTCTCCATCAGCAACTGGAAAGAACACGCCCAGAAAGTGCTCTGCAGCAAAGCCCTAGCTACTCAACAAAGACTTTACAACCCTAACCGCTTGCTCTATCCAATGAAGCGGACCAACCCAAAAGGCAGTGCCGACCCAGGTTTTGTTCGTATTTCTTGGAAAGAAGCTCTTGCCACCATCGCCGCTAATATTGAAAAGATTCGTGACAAATACGGTCCCGAGTACGTTTTCTTCTTAACTGGTGACCCAAAAGAACCAAGACCCGCAGCTATGCGTTTAGCCCGTTACTTCGGTTCATGGCACTACGGAACAGAAAGCTCTATCGCATGTCGCAAAGGCTGCTTGCTTGCTGAAGAATTAGTCTTCGGCGCAGAAAACGCTGGCGGTGGAGCCGGTCCGAAGACAAAAACCTATATGATCATGGCCACCAATGGCGCTTGGAGTAAGCCTCTTGGTTGGATTAACATGGTCCGCGGCGCCAAGAAACGCGGCGTAAAAATCATCGTTGTTGACTCCCGTCGTACCAAGACAGCCGAAGTTGCTGACATCCATTTGCAGCCACGTCAGGGAACCGATGCCGCACTTGCTGCGGGTATCTGCCGCGTATTGTTTGAGGAAGGTCTTTACAACAAGGACTTCTGCGACAAGTGGGTTCACGGCGTTGAAGAATACCGCAACTACTGCAAGGACTTCACTCCCGAAGTTACTGAAAAACTTACTGGCGTTCCAGCCAAACTCGTGGTTGATGCCGCAAGAATGTATGCACAAGGTCCAGGAAGCTACGCTCTCACTTCTCAATCACTGTCTCATACAAGAAATGGCGTGAATAACGCACGCGCCCTTTTGTGCATCCCTGCCATCCTTGGCTACATTGACTGCCCGGGTGGAGCCATGTTCGGCGTTGGTCCTGAGGGTTACATCGTCCATGATAACGGCTTGACCAAGGACTTCGTAGATTACGCATGGTTCGAGTCCCACAAGAAAGACAGATTAGACAAAGACTTTGTTCCTGTTTGGAACCACACTCAAGTTCAGTTCAACCCTAACCAGCTACCTGAACATGTGAAAAATGGCAAGCTCAAAGCCTTGGTTGCTTTTGGCTTTAACGTCATGATTTGGCCGCAGCCGCAGCTTTATGCGGAAGCCATTAAGAATATGGACTTCGCCTGTGCAACTGATTATTTCTATCGTGATATCAGCCATCGCGATATGGACATCATTCTTCCTGCCGCCATGAACTACGAGCGTTATGCTCCGTTCGGTAACCACGGTAACAAAGTTGCAGTAAGAAAACCGCTTAAACCGTTGGGCGAGTGTAAGGAAGACTGGTGGATCGCTTTGAACCTCGGATGCATTGTGGATGATCCGAAACACTTCTTTGATGGCGATCCAGTTAAGGCTTGCGATTCCATGCTCACCAAGTGGGGCACTACCTACGCTGAGGCTCAGAAGAATCTTCCGAACCTTACCGAGGTCAAGAGCCAGAAACAAGAACCGTTCAAGTATGAAAAAGGCCTCTTGAGAGCTGACGGCAAGCCGGGATTCCCGACCCCGAGCGGCAAGATTGAGCTTTCTTCAAACATCACCAAGATGTACAACCTGGGCACGATTCCTGTTTATATGGAACCGTGGCAACCTACAGACAAGTACCCGATCAAACTGATCAACGGCACTCGCTGCGCCTACATCACTCACTCCAAGACCCGTTCCGATTCTCCATATTTGCTTGAAATCGAGCCGATGTCTACCGTTGATATCAACCCGGTTGACGCAGAAAAACGGGGTATTAAGGAAGGTGACAAGATTGTCATCCGCAACCAGTACGGTGAGGCTCATGCCAAGGCCCGTGTTTCCATCATCGTGCCTCCTGGCACAGCTGGCATGCAATATGGCTGGAGAGGAAATCAAAATTCGCAGGTTCTGATACCGCGCGAATTCGATAAATTGTCTGGCTATGCGCCCTATTTCGAGACCGTTGTTGAAATCACGAAGGAGGCCTAACCATGAGTAGATATGGAATCTTAGTCAATGTCGACAACTGTGTAGGTTGTCAGGCCTGTTTCGTTGCCTGTAAACAGGAGAATCAGGTGGCTCCTGGCATTCAGTGGAATCAGATCCACCGTAATGAAAATCCAGTCGAGAAAATCATCAACTACTACCGTGTAAGTTGCCAGCACTGCGACAATCCGGCTTGCTTGCCGGTTTGTCCCGCCAAGGCTATTTATGTTGGTCCTCACGGTGAAGTGTTGGTCAATCAGGATAAGTGCATCGGATGCCAGGCATGCTTGCAAGCCTGCCCATACGGTGTTCCGCAATTCAATACCAGCGGTAAGACCAGCTACTACGATAAACCGGAGCTTGTGGTCATTCCACTTCAGCCCTACCAAAAACGTCAGCCCGGGAAAGCCGAACGTTGCACGCTTTGCGTACATCTGACTAATGAAGGTCAGATTCCGGCATGCGTCCGTGCTTGCGCAGTTGGGGCTTTGAATTTCGTTGATTGGGATAACCTCGACGAAAAGATCAAACCTATGGCTGAAAAATCTGTGGCTATGAATGAGGCTGCAGGAACCAAGCCTAAGGTTCGTTATTACGCCAGCCATATGGATATCGCCAAATTGGCTGACAAGATGACCCACTAGTATGTTGTTTTAAGCCTTCCGTAGCTTTTTAGGCCACGGGAGGCTTATTTTTATCTCATCTACGGCAAGAAATATGACCAACCCTCAAAAAACACTTGATGAACTTCGGGAAGCTCGTGCAAGAACCTATCTTTTTTTTGGCGGCTTTTTTGACCAAAACCGCAAAAACGATTCTTTATCTCTTCTAAACGCTGTTATGCAATTAACTGAAGAAGAGGCTAAAGAAGTTGGTCTAGCCTGGGAAAAACCAGCGGACCTCCCCGCTAACATAAACACACAACAGCTTGAAGTAGAGTTCTCAAAGCTTTTTTATGGCGTAGGCAAAGAAACCATTCCACTTTCGGAATCAGCCCACTTTGATGAACATCACCTTTTATGCCAAAAGGCCTATGCATCCGTGAAAAACGTCTATCGAGCAAAGGGATTTAGCGTTGAGGACAGCTACGAAATGCAGGCGGACTCTATTTCTGTGGAGTTGGCCTTTGTCTCCCTTCTAGTTGAACAGAAAGCGGTGGCAGGGGAAGTTGCAAATTTCCTCAATGAGCACCTCATTCCATTGGCCAACATTGTTTGCCAATCGATCTTGACAAGAACAGACAATCAGGTGTTATTGACAGTCGCAAAAACCTTGCCCACTTACTTACGAGCAGAAAAGAAACTGCTCGAGCTCTGTAAAAATTAGTTTAGAGTTTTCCGGCGAATTGCTCGGCCTTGGGCTCAACTTGGAGTACCCGAGGACTATGCAACATGTTTTTGCCGGCACATAAGTCGATTTTGAAAAAACAGTTTTTAGATCAGGAGTAAAGACAATGACCATTTCAAGACGAAATTTTATTTACTCATCCACCCTTTCCCTAGCTGCTTTGGCTTCCGCTTTCCCGGCCCATGCCGGCACAGCTAATAAAGACGTTAAATGGAACGAAACATGTTCGCTTCTTATTATCGGCACAGGCTTTGCAGGACTGGGCGCTGCTCTTGAAAGCCACTATCTCGGCATGAAAGACATCCTTGTTGTTGAAAAAATGCCTTCTGCAGGCGGCAATTCCATCATTAACGGTGGAGCGATTGCTGCAGCAGGAACTGATATGCAGGCAAAAGCCAAAATAAAAGATAATCCCGATCTTCTTTACTCCGACATTTTGCGCGCAGGCGGCGGAATAGCCCATGCCAATCTAGCCAGAAGAATCGCTGATGAATCTGTATCAAACTACGAATGGCTTCGTGACGAGATCGGAGTCAAGTTCAAGGCAGTAACCTTCCACGGTGGTCATTCAGTCCCTCGAAGTCACGCTGTTCAAGAAAATACCGGTGCGGGTTTCATCAACCCAATGCTTGCGAAATGCAAAGAGTTTGGCATCAAGATCCAGTTAAGAACAATTGTTGATGACTTAATGGTCAATGACAAAGGATGCGTTGTAGGTGTAAAAGCCCGTATAAACTATAGGAACGACCGTCCGGATAGTGGCAAGACTATTTACATTAGGGCGACCAAAGGCGTTCTTATTGCTTCAGGTGGATTTAGTCAAAACGTTCAGATGCGTACCAGCCATGACCCTCGTCTAACCAAAGAATTCACTTCAACAAATCACCCTGGCGCAACCGGGGAAATGATTCAAGAGGCTCAATTGGTTGGGGCCAACACCATTCACATGGACTGGATTCAGCTAGGGCCATGGACTTCTCCGGACGAAACAGGCTTCGGTCTTGCTCCTCTTGCTGTCGAGCCCATGGTTGGCTACGGTCCTATGATCAATCCTAAAACCAGTAAACGTTTCATCCAGGAAACCGGTAACCGTAAAGTCCGCGCCGATGCCATCGTCGCCATAGGAGCCCCCTGCATCATCTACACCAACGAAACGAACTTTATGAATAAGGTTGTTGGCAAGAATATGCGAAAAGAACAGTTTGAAGCTGCTATGAAAAAAGGAGTCATCCGTAAGTTTGATGACCTGAAAGCACTTGCTGACTTTTATAAGCTCGACTATGCAACTTTGGAAAAAGAAAACCAAATCTTCAACGGCTATATGAAGAACAAGAAGGATCCAGAATTCAATTGTATGTTCTTTGATGACGGAGTTCCGAATGAAAAAGGACCTTTCTACGCTATTAGGCTCTGGCCTAGAGTTCACCACACCATGGGCGGTTTAGAGATCAACGAAAACGCTCAAGTGCTCAACGTTAAAGGCCAACCGATCGCAGGACTTTACGCCGCAGGTGAAACCACAGGCGGGGTCCACGGCATGGTTAGGCTAGGAACAGTTGCTGTGGCCGATTGCATCATCTTTGGCCGCATAGCTGCCCGTACCGCAAACAAGTGGGGTGGCTGCTAGTATCAAAATCAAAATTAGCTTTTAGTTTTTGAAAACTGAACAGGGCAGACCTAAATGGTCTGTCCTATTTTTTATCGCATCTTTGGCTATAAAGCAGTGTGGTAACACCCCATCAGACAACAAAAAAGCACCTAAGGTGCTCTTTTGCGGTCGTTCTGTTTATTCGACTCTTGGAACAGTCAAAGAACCTTCAGGCATCAAAATAATGCTATTGACCTTGCCTAGAGATTTCTCGGCAGCTTCAATGGCATCTGCCGCATTGGAATAGACGCCAGAGAAAAGCATTTCCTTGGCCATTGTCTTGTCAAGATCGGAAACCAAGAAGAATTTCGCTTTTTCCATAAGACGGGTCACTGCAAACGCCTTGTTGGCGCCGATACGGAAGTCCTTTTCTAGCGCTTCTCTAATTGCCTTGGCTGAACCAAGCTTGTGGCACGTTTCTTCAAGCAGCTTGGAACCACTGCCTTCCTCGCATTGTCCAAGGAGCACCACGGCTCCACCCTGCCTTACTGCCAAGGTAGCGTTGTCCATCGTCTTTTGCATCTGATAGACGTTGATATCTTTCGGATAGCCACCGCAAGAAACGATCACCAGATCTGCTTCCTTTGGAATTACCGAGCCGTAGACCTCGTCAACAAACTTGCAAGCCACTTGATGGGCCTTGATGTAATCGCCCGCAAACATCTTCAAGAATTGATGATGAGCGTTCAAAACCGCATTAAAGAGGAACAACGATCTGCCTTTGGCAAACATCGCCACGCCTTCCATTTGGTCTTCATAGCAAGGATTGCCTACCGTCAGACCCAACCCGGCTTTAGGATCAAGCATGAAGCTGTGATTGACTCTAACCGTTTCCATGGCAGCGCATCCCGGCAAAATAGCTTTTCTGCCGCCACCGTAACCGCTGAAATAGTGGTGGACGATCGAACCCGTCATGATGATGTGATCGACATTGCAAAGCAGTTTATTGATCAAAACCGGGGTTCCTCTAGAAGTCTTTCCAAAATACTCAAAGTCATCTTCTTTATTACAAAGATTGTTGTACATCTTGAGCCTGGAGGAAACTTCCTTGCCCACAGCTTGGACCATTTCTTCATGAGTCATTTCGCGATGAGTACCGAGCGAAAAGAGAATGAACATATCTTCATCTTTCACTCCAAACTTATTCATTTCGTTGACCAACACCGGCATGAAGTCATAGCTGTTGGCGACACGAGTGAGGTCGTTGCAGATGAATGCAACCTTTTGTCCAGGCTTAACAATTTCATTGATCGGAGGACAGCCAATAGGGTGATAGATGGCTTCCAAAACTCCCGCTTTCACATCTTTCATCACTTCAAAAGGCTGGGTACGGATCTCTTTGAGTACAAGGCTTTCATCTACCTCAAAATCCATGTCTCCGCGACCGTAGGCAAAGGTATATTTTTTCATCGCTACTCCTGGCGTTTTTTAAATTTAAGTTGTCAATGTTAACTTGCAAAATAATTGCTGAATTATCGTACTTTAGCAAGAGCTCGTCCATTATCGGTTTACTGATTTTTTATCCTTATCCCTAAACCTTTCAGAGGCTAGGCGAATAGTCTTTTTTCTTCTTGGTAGAATTGCCCCTTATCTACAGAACCTTTAAGGAAATAAGAATGTCTGGACATTCCAAGTGGGCCAATATTCAACACAGAAAAGGCCGTCAGGACGCTAAGCGTTCAAATATTTGGACAAAGTTAATCAGAGAAATCATTGTTGCAGCAAGACTCGGCGGTGGCGAAGCCGATTCCAATCCAAGGCTTAGACTCGCACTGCTGAAAGCCCGTGCCGCCAACGTGCCAAAAGATACGGTCAACAACGCCATCCTCAAGGGCAGCGGCAAACTCGAAGGTGTCAATTACGAAGAAATCCGCTATGAAGGTTATGGAGTTGGCGGAGCTGCTTTGATGATTGACTGCACAACTGACAACAGAACACGCACGGTTGCTGATGTACGCCACATTCTGTCTAAAAACGGCGGTAACCTAGGTACAGATGGAAGCGTCTCCTTTATGTTTAAGCACACTGGATACTTCCTTTTTGCCCCAGGACTTAAAGAAGACGACGTCATGGAAGTTGCTTTAGAAGCTGGTGCTGACGACGTTATTTCTGATGATGACGGGTCCATCGAAGTTCTCTGCGACCCCGCCGCATTTGAAGATTTGCACAAGGCCTTTGAAGCAAAAGGTTGGACTCCGGAAGTCGCTGAGGTTACCTGGAAGAGCGACACCGAAACGGTCCTGACCGGAGATGAAGGCGCAAGGATGCAACGTCTCCTTGATGCTTTGGAAGATCTTGATGATGTTCAGCAGGTCTACACAACAGCAATCATTGAATAGGTCGTTTACTTTTTAACCTTTTAAACGGAATAGATCATGAAAATCCTGGTTATCGGCAGCGGCGGTCGTGAACACGCCCTTGCTTGGAGACTGGCACAATCACCAAAAGTCACCAAAGTTTATGTTGCGCCGGGCAACGCCGGCACAAGCCTCGAGGAGAAATTGGAAAATCTGCCCCTGAGCGACTTTGACGAACTCGCCGAATTTGTCGTCTCTAACGGGGTGGACATGACGCTGGTCGGACCTGAAGCACCGTTAGCCGCGGGCATTGTTAACCGTTTCCGTGAAAAAGGTCTCCCGATCTTTGGACCGACTAAGGAAGCCGCTCAACTCGAATCTTCAAAAGATTTTGCCAAAGCCTTTATGAAGAGGCATGGCATCCCGACTGCCGAATACCAGACCTTTACGGATGCCGAAGCTGCCCACGAATACGTGAGAAAAAACGGTGCCCCTATTGTCATTAAAGCTGATGGATTGGCTGCCGGCAAGGGCGTTATTGTGGCGATGACGGAAGAACAGGCTCACGAAGCAGTGGATTTCATGCTTTCTGACAACAAACTCGGCTCAGCCGGAGCCCGGATTGTCATTGAAGAGTATCTGACCGGTGAAGAAGCCAGCTTTATTGTGATGGTCGACGGCGAGCACGTACTTCCGATGGCCACCAGCCAAGACCACAAGAGACTCTTGGATAAAGACGAGGGACCGAATACTGGCGGAATGGGCGCTTACTCCCCAGCTCCCGTTGTTACCGATGAAGTCTACAAGCTCGTTATGGATAAAATCATTCTCCCAACCGTCCGCGGCATGAAAGAGGATGGAATTCCATTTACGGGATTCCTGTATGCGGGTTTGATGATTGATAAAGACAAGGACGGCAAACCTACTGTAAAAACCCTTGAATTTAACTGCCGCTTTGGAGATCCTGAGACTCAACCGATCATGGCTAGACTCAGGAGTGACTTCCCTGAACTGGTGAGCGCCGGTATTAACGGTAGGCTCGATAAAGTTATTGCCGAATGGGATCCAAGGTGTGCTTTAGGCGTTGTTCTTGCCTCCAAAGGTTATCCCTCTTCCCCGCGTAAAGGTGACGAAATCAAGGGCCTGAAGGCTCACACAGGGGATTCTCTCACGTTCCATGCCGGGACCAAACTCAGTGACGAGGGCAAACTGCTTACCAGTGGCGGGCGCGTGCTTTGCGTCGTTGGTCTTGGTGATGACATCAAAAAGGCTCGCGATAAAGCCTATGCAGCTTTAGATAGCATTCATTTCGATGGCATGCAGTACAGAAAAGATATCGGTCATAAGGCGTTAAAGTAATGCGAAAACTGTTTGGATTTGCCACACTACTTATCGCTTCCGGACTGGTTTTAGCCCAGGGAGCAGAACAGACTGATGAAAGCCAACGTTACGAAAGACCGATTCCGGCTCCGCTCTACTATCCGGAAATATTAGGCGAACCGGACTATACGTTCCTCGAGCCTGTGGCGCCTAAGGCAACATTCGGTGAGTTTGAGGTTGAGCTCGGAAAAACCAAACTTTCTGACGTTGTCAAAACATTAGGTGGCGATTTACAACACCTTAAGAGCCGCACGGACTTTCTTTGCTACTCTGCTCCTGTCCAATTACCGCTCCCTGCCACCAAGAAACGAAAAAAACAGAACCCCCCGCCTGAAGAAGTATTCCAGAACATTTGGTTGATCGTTGGAGAACGCGGGCAGATTTCTCAAGTGATGATGGAGCGAATTCCCGATGGAGCAAAGATGTGTCCCGCTTTACCTGAGCAATACAACACAGTCAGTATGGGCGAGATAAGAATCGGACTCAAACTTGACTCCCTGAGTATTCCTGCCCCAAGTAAAAAGGACGACGTAAACCTTTGGAAAGCGTGGTTTAGCCAAACGGCTTCCGGCAAACATACAGATGTCGGGATCCTTAGCCTGAGAACCGACGCAAACAATCAAATCGATAACATCATTTCCATAAACCTGACGGTCAAGAACAGGTAGACCATGAGAATAGGAATCTTTGGTGGAACCTTTGATCCTGTCCATGAAGCCCATGTTCAGCTTGCTAAGGAAGCTCAACGGCAACTTAGGCTAGATAAAACTTATCTAGTTCCGACTCGTCCGTGGCAGAAAACGGCTAGAGCCTCCGATGAAGATCGCAAGAAAATGTTGGAACTTGCGTTACTGCCATACCAAAACTTATCCATTGACAGTCGTGAGCTCGATCGGGCCGGTGCCTCATACTCTATCGATACGCTCTATTCTTATCGAAGGCAATACGGAGAGAGTGCGGAACTTTTCTTTCTAATGGGAACCGACCAGTGGTCAAACCTTAAGACATGGGTTCAATGGGAGCACTTCCCGGACTTGGCTAATTTGGTGCTTTTTCAACGGGGAGGCGCCTCAGCACAAAGTCCTTACGGAAATAAATTCCCTGTGCTCTCCGGCGAGAGTGCTCTCCACCACGACAAACCCGAGGGATCCATCCTCATTCTTAGCGCAACACTTCCTCCCTATTCCTCTACTCAGATCAGAAAGCAACTTTATGGGGAGTCAACTAGAAACCAGAGGATTGAAGGACTAGACGAGTCCGTACGAAAGTACATTCTAGATAGAGGACTTTATCTTCCCCGAGAGGGTTCTATTTATGTTTAGTCCGGTTATTGAAGCGTTATCTCAGTAATTTCTGAAGGAACGAATATCCTTTGCGAAAATCCATTCCAAAGTCCTGCGCCGCTGTTGACATAGATCTGCCGTTCGCCTCTTTGGTAAAGACCTCGCACCATTCCATCATTGAAGTATGCAATCAACGGATGTAAGAAAAACATGTGTCCGCCGTGAGTGTGACCGGAAAGTTGGAGATCAAATCGCTCCGTGCTCTGATGGGTAGTCTTAGGTTGGTGGGTCAATAGAATCCTCACCGCTCTCAGATCTGTGCCATTAAACGTCTCTCTTAAATTCGGTACGACCCCTCCCATTCGATAGGCTCCATAGTCTGTTGTGCCGCCAATCACAAGATCGGCTCCGTTTTTGTTCACTACGGCGTGTTCGTTTTCTAGCATCTTCACGCCAAGTTCCGACAAAGCGGTCATCCACGAACGGTAGCCAGAATAATATTCATGATTGCCAGGAATTCCATAGACTCCGTAGGTAGCTTTTAAGCCTCTCAAGGGTTGCATTTGAGGTAAAAGTCTTTGCACCGTACCATCAACAAAATCTCCCGTGATAAGAATGAGATCCGGCTTTAACGCATTGGTCCTTTTCACGACTTCGCTAAGCCACTCTGAACCCTGAACCAATCCGATATGTAAATCGCTTAGTTGGACGATCTTCGCACCTTTCCACTGTTGGGGAAGATGCTTCAAATTAATCGTAATCCGTTTGACATCGGGCACCCTGATAGATTCCCATGTTCCCCACACACCTGCCACAAAAGACACAAACGCAATCGTAAGCAAGATAGGATTCCGATTGAGTGAAAAGGATGTTTGGACACCCCATTTTTTGAGAAACCATAAGGCCAGTGAACTCAAGTCTTTAATGACCAAAATGAAGGCAAAAATAACGAGAGCACCATAGAGTGCCTCAAAAACAAGGAGAACGCTTCTGGAAACCGATGGTTGAAGAAATGTTCCGCTGCCCATCGTATAGAACTGATACTTGAGCGCAATCAAGAAAACCAACAGCACATAAGCAAGCTTAATCCAGCGGGAAATTCTCAATGGAAAAACGCCGCTTAAACTGACGTATAAAGCTACACAAAGCGAGGGAAACAACAGAATCATGATGCGCTTCAAAGTGAATGACTGAAGAAATTTTAACCAGAAAGAAGTTGACTTGATTCATCAATAACCCAAAAACAAACTCCTCAATTTACTTGTCTGACGGGCGCACAATGTGATTGATCGCTACAGACGCAGCCGCAAAACCTAAACTGGCAGTAACCACCACAGAAGAACCGTAACCGGCACACGAAAGGCCGGGCTGCATATCGCATATCCCTTCCGGTCGCTTGATTGTCTCAGTCGTATATACCGCGATGATTCCAAATTTCTCCGGGGCTCGCTTTTCTTTACGTTTAGGAAACCCATAGTCTTTTCGCAAGGTATGCCTTAACCTAGCAAGAATGGGATCTCCCTCAACCCTGGCCAGGTCATCAATTTTTAGACCTAGCGGTGAAATTTTTCCGCCTGCCGCTCCGCTGACCACCAAAAACTGGCCTCTTTTTTTACACACGTTGGCAACAGCTGCTTTTGCTTTCACAGAGTCAATACAGTCCACAACAATCATTTCAGGCGTCAGGAACGTCTCGGCATTGTCTAGATCGATGAAGTCTTCAACAATATGTGTTGTACACGTTGGGTTGATTCTGCCGATCCGCTCCTGAAGTGCTTGGACTTTTGGCTTTCCATACTCCCCACTTAAAGCTTGGAGCTGCCGATTGGTATTACTTTCGGCAATATTGTCCAAATCAATAAGAGTCAACTCGCCAACGGCGGTTCTAGCTAGGGCCTCTGCCGCCCAGCTGCCAACGCCGCCCAATCCGATGACGGCCACATGGGCCTTTTTCAATGCCTCCGCTCCCCTATTACCGTACAGACGGCTGACACCGCCGAAGCATCTTTCATAATCAAGAGGGTATTGCTCTTGCTCTATCATCCCGAGACCTATCTCAAAATTCGAAAAAACAAGGATTTCAGTTTAAAGTAATGAAATACAATTTTCATACAAATGCCCGCATCAGAAATTCTCTGTCGGGAGTTCGTTCAATTTGTGCCTATAGGAGGTTTGAATGAAGATTTTAGTACCTATCGATGGCAGCGAATTTAGCAAACATTCCATTGAATTTGTCTGCTCTCGTACAACTCTTCTGGGGCATGACCCAAGCATTGAGTTGCTCAGTGTTCAACCACCGGTTCCATCAAGAGCGTCAAACACTGTTGGGAAAGGTGCGCTAGATGACTACTACAAGGAAGAAAGCGATAGCGTACTGAAACCGGCTGTAGAAGAGCTAAAAAATGCAGGTGTCAAGGCTCAAGCTCGGTTCGCTGTTGGTGAGGCTGCTCCCACAATCGTCAAAGTAGCCAAGGACACCGAAACCGATCTCATCATCATGGGTTCGCATGGTCGCTCTGCACTTAAGGGCTTACTGCTTGGTTCAGTCACAAACTCGGTTCTTGCTCTTTGCGAAATTCCGGTGTTGATCTTGAGAAATAAAGAAGCTCCGACTAGCGACTCCCTTAAGGTCGGTATCGCAGTGGATGGTTCAAAGTATGGCGCAGCAGCCGTCAACTATATCCTCAAGAACAATGATCTTTTCGGTAACAACCCAATCTTCTATTTGCTTAACGTCGTGAGCGACTACGCCGGTGTTGTCATGCCTGACATGGCTGGCATGGCTCTTCCGACCATGAGCGAGAACGAAGTCAGAGCGATGCAGCAGGAAGCTTTTGACGAGGCGGTTGGCCCCTATCGCAAGGAATTCAGCGAGAAAGGCTTTAATACCCGTGAAATTTGCCTGGTCGGTAACCCGGGAGATGAGATTGCTGCTTACGCCAAGAAGGAAAGGCTCGATGTCATCGTTATGGGTACCCGTGGATACGGCGCTTTCAAGGCAGCGGTTCTCGGCTCGACCGCCACTCGAATCGCAGCCATTAGCGACACTCCTTTGCTTGTTATCCAGGCTCCCGATAACTGATAATCATTTAGAGGGGAACGCAAAACGTTCCCCTTTTTGGAATCGGACATGCGCGATGTTTTAAAAGTGGTCCTTTTCATGGGGCTGATTCATTGCGGTTTCTCTTCATCCCGTGTAATCACCACGCTTTACGTCCTTCACTACAAACAACCATCTTGGATGGTTGGTGTGATTCTGTCGCTGTACGCATTCCTCCCGGCTTTGATTTCCATTCACATAGGCAAGTGGATTGACAAGGTCGGAATCCGGCTTCCTTTCTTTATTTCCGTGGTCATGATTGCGGCAGCGTGTCTCTTTCCTATTCTGCTGCCGTACACCACCGCCGGAGTGTGGCCCGTTTATCCGCTTTGTTTACTTGCCGGCACAGGCTTTCTTTTTGCTCTAATCAGCGGCCAGGGACTGATCGGGTACCTTTCCAATAATAAAAACCGCGCTACCGCCTTCACCTACCAATCCATTGCTTTTTCCCTGTCCGGTTCAGCCGGTCCGGTCATCGCAGGTTATTTGATTGACCACGGCGGCTACTCGATGGCTTATGCCGCCGCTTTGGCCTTTGCTGTCGTTGGCGGTCTCGTCTTTTTGATCTTTACCGGAGGGCTTCCCAACCGTTGCAGCAACGCGCGTTTTAAGAACGCTGAGAAACACAGCGCCTTTGAGCTCTTTGCCCACCCGATTGTCAGAAATATTTTGATCGCCTCCGCCTTAGTATCTATGGCATGGGACCTGCAAGCTTTCATGATCCCGGTCTACGGCACGGAAATCGGACTAGATGCAGTGGCAATTGGCTGGTTGCTTAGTACCTTCTCCATTTGCACCTTTGCGGTCAGAGCTTTTATGCCGTTTATTTCCAACCTTTTCAGGGAATGGACGATCATCATCTTTGTTCTGATTTCCGCCGGCATCACTTATCTCATTTTCCCCTTTGTCACCAATCTGTTCCTTTTGTTTGTATTCTGTGGCTGGCTCGGAGCATCGCTAGGAGCCTCACAACCCAACGTCATGTCTTTGCTTCACCAGGAAACTCCTGACGGGCGAGTCGGAGAGGCCATTGGTATCAGAACAATGCTCATGAATCTGAGCCATACCGCCCTTCCGCTTTTGTTCGGTTTCGGAGGTTCTGTGGTAGGCGCTGCGGCGGCATTCTGGACGCTCGGCGGTACAATGGTTGGCGGTGGTTTTTTTGTCAAACAGTCCAATCGTAAGCACCACGTTGACGACATCATTCTCAAGGAGAATGTAGGAGTCGAGCGGAAATTTGAAAAGCGAGAGAATGAGGAAATTAAATAGTTTCCATGTTTCATGCAGTTATTTTCTATCCCGATAGAAATAAGTAAAGTACTAATAGCTATTTATTCAATCCGTCTATACAATAGGTGTAGAGAGTGGAAACTTTCTTGTTCATGTTGTCCTTTGGACAATATGTTTGGTAGGTTGTTTTTTACAAGGTGATCGTTGTTAACCTTGGAGACAGATTTGACAGATAAAGAGATAGCAGTACTAATTGTCGAACCCGATCTTGATGTCCAAAAGATCTATCGACAACGGCTTATTCATGACCCGGACTTCAGGCTTATTGGCATCTGTTCGAGTATGGGCTCAGCTCTGTCTTTGTTGTCACAGACCGAGTGCGACATTCTTTTCACCGAAATTGAACTTCCGGATGGCAATGGAATCGATCTGATCCGTAAGGCGATCAAGGAACATAACGTGCCGAACTGCGCTGTTATTACTGACACGGCGACACAAGCCACCGTTAGCAGAGCGATAGAAAACGGTGCGGTGGGCTTTATCCTCAAAGGGGAAAGCGATCTGTCTGAAATTGGCAATTTCATACGAATGATCATCTCCGGAGGCAGTCCGATCAGTCCCTCGGTTGCCCGTATGGTAATCCTCGCGCTCTATCGTAAAAAGCAACCAGTCAACCCCTATAGATCCGAGCTCGAGGATCCAGCAGGTAAAAATCCCCTATCCCCCAGAGAAACCGAGATCCTGCACCTTCTTGCACGGGGTCTTAGTTTCCAGGATATTGGAACCTACTTGGGCATTTCATGCCATACGGTAACAGCTCATATCAAAAAGATATATCGCAAGCTGAAGGTTCATTCTCGCGGAGAAGCTGTCTACGAAGCCAGTCGTCAGGGAATCTTGAACGATTAGACTTAAAAATAAAGACCTTACAAGCGGCCTTCGTGGCCGCTTTCCGTATTCATGAAAGCGTTACTGGGCTGCTTGCCAATGACCGCTTTTACCGCCAAGTTTCTCTAGGAGACGTATGTCGGAAATCACCATGCCTCTGTCAACGGCTTTCAGCATATCGTAGATGGTCAACAAACCAACCTCGACTGCGGTAAGCGCCTCCATTTCAACCCCTGTTTTGCCGGTGGTTTCGCACGTGGCGACACAGCGCACCTGAGATCGATCCGCCAAAAGCTCAAAATCAACATTCACCCGGGTAAGCGCTATTGGATGGCATAACGGAATAAGCTCCGGTGTTTTCTTAGAGGCCATGATGGCAGCAACTCGGGCGATCCCAATGACATCCCCCTTTTTTGCCGTACCTTGCTCAACCAAAGAGAAAGTTTCTTTCTTCATGGTGATTAGCCCTTCGGCCACCGCTACCCTATGAGTAACGTCCTTTTCAGAGATATCCACCATGTGAGCATTACCCGATTTGTTGAAGTGCGTGAGTTCCGACATATTTTTCGATAAAAATTAGTTACAGTAATTTTTTACAGTACTGGTATATTGGACATTAAAGATTTTATGATGATTCCTATAACGAGATCGGAGATTTGATGTTTATCGCAAAAAAAACTCTTGCCTACCTCTTGAGCGCGGCTCTTCTGCTTGAGCCCGTCTCCGAGTCGCTGGCTCAAGGTTACAACTTGCCTAGCCTAGGAGCGGCAGGAGGGGCTTCCCTGTCCATCCTTGAAGAAAGGCAACTTGGCGAGCACATCATGCAAGAAGTAAGAAGTGATCCCACCTACCTGTCCGATCCTGAAACGACCGAGTACCTAAATCGACTTGGATACAAACTGGTGTCGGCGGGACCATCAAGCAGTTACAACTACGAATTTTTCCCGATCAGAGATCCCTCAATTAACGCATTTGCTTTACCCGGTGGTTTTATTGCCGTACACACCGGGCTGGTCAAAGCTGCCAGCTCTGAAAGTGAGCTTGCCTCGGTGATTGGTCACGAAGTCGGCCATGTTCAACAAAGGCATGTCGCCCGAATGATTGAGAATCAGAAAGGCAGTCTGGCCATGACGCTTGGCTCTCTACTGGTAGCCATACTTGCCGCTCGGGCCGGTTCCGGAGATGGAGCCGCCGCGGCAGTGGTCGGCGCACAAGCCGCAATGGCCCAGAATTATCTTTCTTTTTCACGAGATGCTGAGCGCGAAGCTGACCGAGTCGGCTACCAAAGTTTGGTGAAAGCCGGCTTTGACCCCAGAGGAATGGAAGAGTTCTTCAAACGGTTGGATTTTTCTAATCGGGCCTACGAGGGGGCGCATGCCGCGCCTGCTTATCTAAGGACACACCCGATGACCGTCGAGCGTATTAGTGATGCCCAAAACCGAAGCCGCTTGGCTAAAAAATCCAATTACAAAGATTCTTTGGATTTTTACCTGATCCGGGCACGACTCAGGGTTCTTGAATCCTCGAGATATCAGGGATGGGCTGATGCAGTCTCTTACTTCAAGGAAGAACTGAAAACCGCCCACGGTTATGCTGCCATAGGGGCACACTATGGTCTGGCTGTTGCCGCGCTTAAGATGAAAAACCCAACCGAGGCATTAAAGCAGGTCGAAATCTGCAGGCAGATGGCAGGTAGCAGGTCTGTGATCATCAACAAACTTTATTCAGAGCTCGTATTTAATTCGGGAAGTAGGGAAAAAGGCCTCCAGCTGGCTAAACAGGCTTTTGATCAAAGTCCGCTCTCCAGATTGTTATTGCTCAACTATGCCGATTTGCTTCTTAGATCCAAGAAGTACGAGCAGGTTGTCTCACTGCTTCGTAAACAGCATGCACTCTCCAAGTTGACGGTTCCCTACCAATCCATCCTAGGGCAAGCTTACGAGGCGCTTGGCAAGAAGAGCCTCAGCCATCAGGCCATCGGAGAAATGTACGCCTTGCAAGGCTACAAAGAGGGAGCCATACAGCAATTTATGATGGCTCAGAAAGCAAATGACGGTGATTTCTACACAATGAGTGAAATTGATGCACGACTTCGACAGCTCCGGCTTGATGTCGAGCTTGACAAAAAATTTGAAAAATAGGTTCTAATCGCTATTGTCGATTGAGAACGCCTCTGACTTTTGTTGGATAATTAGCCCCTACATCACTTACTTAGTTGGTTCAGAATTGACAGAAAACATCCAAAATACAAACCAGCCTATAGAGACCGATGCCGTTATTGTCGGAGCCGGTCCCGTCGGGTTATTTCAGGTCTTTGAGCTTGGCCTGTTGGAAATCAAGGCCCACGTTTTGGACTCCTTGAATCATCCTGGAGGCCAGTGCGTTGAGCTTTATCCCGATAAACCGATTTATGACATCCCTTCTGTTCCGGTCTGTTCGGCCCAGGAATTAACGGAAAATCTGCTAAAACAAAATTCCCCGTTCAAGCCTGTCTTCCACTACGGAGAAGAGGCTCAAGTCCTCAAAAAGCTTGATGACGGTAGGCTCTACCTGAAAACCTCCAAGGGAACTGAATTTATAGCCAAAGCTGTTTTCATCGCCGCCGGCGTCGGAAGCTTTCAGTCGAGAACGCTGAAGGTGCCTGGCATAGAAAAATTCGAAAACTCGCAGTTGCACTACCGAGTAAAGGATCCGAGCAAGTTTGAAGGAAAAAATCTTGTGATCTGCGGAGGCGGTGACTCTGCCTTGGATTGGTGTCTGAATTTGGTGGATAAAGCTGAAAGTGTGGTTCTTGTCCATAGGAGAGACGGCTTCCGCGCCGCCCCCGCTTCTGTTGCCAAAATGAAAAAACTTTGTGAAGACTGGCAGATGCAGTTTGAAGTGGGCAATGTCACGGGGTTCGAAGAAAGAGACGGCGTCATGGTTGAGGTCAAGGTTACCGGTTCCGATGGAGTTACCCGGCGAATCCCTATGGATCACTTGCTTGTCTTTTTCGGGTTGCAGCCAAAACTAGGACCAATTGCCGATTGGGGATTAACTTTAGAAAGGAAGCAGATCGTAGTAGATACGGCACGATTTGAAACCAATATCCCCGGAGTTTTCGCCGTCGGTGACATCAACATATACCCCGGCAAAAAGAAGTTAATTCTTTCCGGCTTCCACGAATGTGCTTTAGCTGCATTCGCAGCTGCCGATTACGTGTTCCCAGAAAAACGGGTCTTGCTGCAGTACACGACAACCAGTCCGAAGCTGCATAAAGTACTTGGTGTCGAAACGCCAAAATTCGACTAATACATTAGCGGTATAAAAAAGGGATGCTTGCCAATTCCGGCAGCACCCCTTTATTTTTTATCGATAGGGTTTTGGACAACCTTCCGGTAACCCGCTCAATAGTCCCTCGTTTGGACTAGGAGTTTGTCACCTTTATGGACGGCATCTTGGCAGAATAATCCTTGTTCTGCCGAGCAACAGCCAAAGCAAGTTTTCTAGCAATGTCTCTGTATATACCGGCTACACGGCTTTCAGGTTGAGAGGCGACGATAGGATCACCGTTGTCCATACTCTCACGAATAGCGATATCAAGGGGGAGCTCGCCTAAAAGCTCAACGCCATATTGCTTTGCAATTTTCTCAGCACCTCCCTCCCCAAAAATGTGCTCCTCAAAACCGCAATGCGAGCATATATGGGTTGCCATGTTTTCAATGATGCCTAAGATTGGCACGTTAACCTTTTCAAACATGACTAAACCTTTTCGCGCATCCATCAGTGCGATGTCTTGTGGGGTAGTTACCACCACTGCGCCGGTCACAGGAACCTCCTGGGCCAAAGAAAGTTGTATATCCCCAGTTCCCGGAGGCATATCAACAATCAGGTAATCCAAATCTTTCCAATTTGTCTGTTTCAGCAACTGTTGCAATGCTGAAACCGCTAGCGGGCCGCGCCATATCATTGGTTGATCAGGATCAACGAGAACACCGATGGAATTGACTTGAAGACCATGACTTTCAATAGGTTCCATTGTTTTTCCGTCTTTGCTCATTGGCGGTTTATCAAAACCAAGCATTGTCGGCTGGCTAGGACCATAGATATCGGCATCAAGAAGTCCTACCCTAGCTCCTTCGGCTAACAAGGCTAATGCGATATTTGCGGCAACCGTACTTTTGCCCACTCCTCCTTTACCACTGGAAACGGCTATCACGTTATGAACCGAATCGATGAGTTTGACTCCTCTTTGCACTTGATGGGCGATGATGTTTTGTTTGACTGAAACATCTGCGTCAATGCCAGCTTCTTTAAGCTTTTCCTCCACAAGAGTTTTAATGATGGGGCCCTGAGTCTTAGCCGGGTAGTCCAACTCAATAATAATTTCCGGCTTTTCGGACTCTATTTTTATGTCTTTGAGTGATCTTGAACTCACAAGATCTTTTCCGGTATTGGGGTCTATAACCGACCTCAACACCTCACGAATTTTATCCTGCATCAAAATTCTCCAAAACCAAATTGCAATTTAATGTTTGTTGTTTCCTAAGCTACCATAGTTACCTTAAGGGCAAATTGCGGTTCGGCAGGTTGCCGTCTTTTTCTGAACTGCTTGGTCTGCCTCCAACATCCATTGGGTTAAAATCCCTTTTCGTTCTTACCAAGGATTGTAAAACATGAGCAAACGCACCATATTTTTAACAACGGCCCTTCCTTATGCCAATGGCAATTTCCATCTTGGCCACATCATGGAATATATCCAAGCCGACATTTGGTCTCGCCACCAGCGCATGAGCGGTAATACCGTGCATTTTGTCGGCGCAGACGATGCCCATGGTGCTCCGATCATGATTTCAGCTCAAAAGCAAGGTGTTACTCCTCAGGAGTACGTTGCGAAAATCTCTGCGGGACGCTCACAATATTTGGACGCTTTTCTTATTAAATTTGATCACTGGCACTCTACAGACAGTAAGGAAAATATCAAGCTTTCTCAGGAGTTTTACCGTCGCCTGAAAAAAGCAGGGCTGATTTACACAAAGGAAATCGAACAGTTCTACGACCCCGTTCAAAACATGTTCTTGGCTGACCGCTTTATCAAGGGCACCTGCCCCAAGTGTGGCGCCGAGGATCAGTATGGAGACTCCTGTGAAAAGTGTGGTGCTGTCTACCTGCCTACCGAGCTAATCAATCCTTATTCTGCGCTGTCGGGAACTAAGCCTGTTCTCAAGAAGTCAAAACATTTCTTCTTCAAGCTTTCCGACCCCGCATGTGTTGAATTCCTCAGAAAATGGACTGTTGGTAAAGCCGGTGATGGCACTCCTCACCTACAACCCGAGGTGATCGCCAAAACAGACGAATGGCTAAGCGAAGACAGTCAACTTAATGACTGGGACATCTCTAGGGATGCTCCTTATTTTGGCATTGAAATTCCTGATGAGCCCGGTAAATATTTTTACGTTTGGCTTGACGCTCCGATCGGTTACCTTGCTAGCCTGATGTCTTATTGCGAGAAGAAAAATATAGATTTCACCGCCTTGTTGGAATCTGCTACCACAGAACAAATCCATATCATTGGCAAGGATATCGTCTATTTCCATACGCTGTTTTGGCCTGCCATGTTGAAATTTACCGGCAAGCCTTTCAGAACTCCGGAACATGTTTGGGTTCATGGCTTTGTCACCCTTGACGGACGAAAGATGAGTAAGAGCCGAGGTCACATTCTTGATCCATTGGTTTATGTAGATCTAAAGATGGATCCCGAATGGCTTCGCTATTACTTTGCTTTCAAGATGAATTCAAATGTGGAAGACCTTGACTTTACCAAGTCTGACTTTTTGCAAAGAATCAACTCAGATCTAGTTGGCAAATACGTCAATATCGCAAGCCGTGCAGCCGGTTTCCTCGTCAAACGCTTTGGCGGTAAGGTCAGTGGGTCGGCGATTAACGAAAGCGCTCTGATCGGTGAAATCAAAAAACAAGCTCCTTATATCCAAGAGTGTTACAACGGACGAGAATATGGAAAAGCGCTTCGTAAGGTTATCGAGCTGACAGATAAAACCAATGAGTACATTGATGAAGAAAAACCTTGGGATTTAGCTAAACAGGAAGGCTCCGAAGTAAAACTTCAAAATGTTTGTTCCATTGCGCTTGAGGCTTTCAGACTGCTTACGCTTTACCTGAAACCTGTCCTTCCAAGAACAGCTCAAAGAGTTGAGGAATTCCTCGGCTGCGGAGAACTTAATTGGAGTGGGGTTGATAGATCCCTTGACAGCTCCACCACGGTTTTGCCATTCAAGCATTTGATGGCTCGTGTCACACAGGAACAGCTTGATCAACTCTATGCCATCAGCGCTGAAAAAAGTAAACCCATCCAACCTGACAAAGAAAAGGATACTGAGAAGCCTGAAAACACCGAAATGGTTTTTGAACCTGTAGCTCCCAATATCAGCTTCGATGACTTTTCCAAGGTAGACATGAGAGTAGCGAAAATCATTGACTGCAAAAAGGTCGAAAAAAGCAGAAAACTGCTTCAATTGACAGTCGATATGGGAGAAGGAAAAACTCGAAATATTTTCTCCGGCATTGCAACCTTCTACAAACCGGAAGATCTCATCGGCAAGTTGACCGTAATCGTAGCCAACTTGGAGCCGAGGAAAATGATGGGGAGCTTCTCAGAGGGGATGTTGCTATCGGCTTCCGATGGCTCGGATAACCACGGAGCCGGTCTGTTTATCCTTGAACCCGGAAAAGGAGCCAAACCGGGGATGAAACTCCACTAGGCATACCCTTATCCCGCGCCCCTTAGTGATATTGCTTAAGGGGCTTTTATTTTTCTGTCACTTTGAGGTTATAAACTTCCTAGTTACTTTAATCTCAAATAAGTAGAAGAACAGAAAAAAAAATGAGTAGCAGACATAGGCAGCATATTGTCGATGCATTGCATAAGTTTCCGATAGCCCGGTTTCATCCGGCTTCTCTTGCAGTACTAAAGGATTATTCCTTTTCAAAATTCACCAGTGATCTTTCTGCCGGTCTCACGGTTGGCGTGGTGGCATTGCCGCTGGCCATGGCTTTCGCCATAGCCTCCGGAATGACTCCTGAATCAGGTATTTACACGGCCATTATTGCGGGTTTTCTTATTTCTCTGTTGGGCGGCTGTAAGGTTCAGATCGGTGGACCCGCAGGCGCTTTCATCGTCATTGTCTACGGCATCATCGCTCAATACGGCGTTGGCAATCTTCTAATTGCCACATTCTTTTCGGGGATCTTTCTTTTCCTGATGGGGCTCTTCAAGGTTGGAAGCTTCATCCGATTCATCCCGGTTTCAATCGTTATCGGCTTTACCAACGGCATTGCTGTACTTATCGGCCTGTCTCAGATCAAGGATTTCCTTGGTTTGAACATCGATAAAATGCCGGCCGATTTTTTCCACCAGATACAGACTCTTTACGAACACATCACGACCATTAACCCATACGCCCTAGGTTTGGGAGCCGCATCTTTGTTTATCGTCTTCGTCTGGCCCCGTTCCTGGACAATCGGCGGTGCCCCATGGAGAAGATGGTTAGCGAGAATTCCCAGCACTGTCGTTGTGTTGATCCTGATGACTGCCGCCGTCACTTTCTTTGAACTGCCGGTTGAGACCATCGGTTCAAAATTCGGTGGTATTCCTCAAAGCCTTCCGAAATTTGAAGTACCAACCATCGAGTGGGCTAATGTAAAAAGGCTTTTAGGACCTGCTATCACACTCGCATTGCTTGGTGCCATTGAATCCTTGCTCTGCGCAAGAGTAGCCGATGCCATGATTGACGACCGACATGATCCCAATCAGGAACTCATGGGACAAGGCATAGCCAACTGCATTGTTCCTTTCTTTGGTTGCCTGCCATCAACAGGAACCATCGCAAGAACAGTCACCAACATCAAAAGCGGAGCGGTTTCCCCAGTTGCGGGCATGATCCACAGTCTCACACTACTGATCATCGTTCTTCTTGCGGCGCCTCTGGCCGCTAATGTGCCATTGTGCGCTTTATCTGCCATCCTGTTATTCATGGCCTTTAACATGGGCAACTGGCATGAGTTTGTACGGTTGCGCCAATTTACAATGTCTTACAAGGCAACTTTGCTGGTCACCTTTTTCCTGACAGTAATTTTCGATCTGACGGTTGCCGTAGAAATTGGTTTATTGGTGGCGGCACTGTTCTTCCTCTATCGCATGAACACACTTACCCGGGTGTTGCCTTTGCACCTCCCTGAGACTACACCAAAAGGAATTGAAGCATGGATGATGGAAGGAGCACTTTTCTTCGGTTCCGTTTCCAAACTTGAGCTCGTTACCGATCCCAAACATATCAATGCCGCGGACTCCCCCGATGTAATCATCTTTGATTTCTCCGAGTTACTTTCCATTGACAACAGCGCCTTGGACATCATTGAGGGATTCCAAAGGAACATGGTTCGTCACAACAAGGTTCTCATCGTATCCGGTGCGGACGAC